>CAVCXQ010000159.1:0-3588 GCA_963606275.1 uncultured Muribaculaceae bacterium
CGATACATCTTGTAGAAGTCCAGGACGGGCTTCGGGATCGGGATGAGGGCCGTCGTGTCGTCCAGCTCCTGGCGGACGCATTCCCGGCAGAAGACGTGCTCAAGCTCGTCGGCGGTGACGGGCTTCAGGGTCGCCGGGTTGAGGAGCGGCGCGGGCTTCACCTTCATGTCCGCGCGCATGTTGTACCAGGCGGTCGGGATCTCGCTCTCGTTCAGGTAGGTCTTGTAGGGTTCGCTGTTCATTGCGTTTTCCTTTCTGGTCTTGTTTTGCTTTGTGTTTCTGTTGGCTTGGTTTTCCTGGCAAAAAGAAGAAGGCGGGTCGTCCTCTTCTGACGATCCGCCTTTTTTCGTGGTCTTCTGGGATTGGCTTTCGCGCTTCTCGACTATGCGGCAGCCGCCCTGCGGATTCTCGACCCGCGGCGCCACCACTGGAAGAAGCTGTTGATGCCTTGCATTGGCGCGTAGTGTATCATTTTCCGCCGCTCCGCGTCAATGGGAGCGCGATTCTGGAATACGCCCCGGCGGAAAAAAAAACATTTCACCCGACTTGCCTTTTTCGCTGGCAAAGAGTATAATGCCCTTCACATGAACATACTGTCCGCCCTCTGGAATGGTCTTTTCCGGAACAACCCGACGTTCCGGCTCGTCCTCGGCCTGTGCCCGACGCTCGCGGTCACGACCTCGCTGGAGAACGCCCTCGGCATGGGCCTGGCGGCGACGTTCGTCCTCGTGTGCTCCAACGGGCTCGTCTCCGCGCTCCGCAGGCTCATCCCCGACGCCGTCCACATCCCGTGCTACATCGTGATCATCGCGACGTTCGTGACGGCGATCGACCTGCTGATGCAGGCGTATCTCCCCGACCTCTCGTCGTCCCTCGGCATCTTCATCCCGCTCATCGTGGTCAACTGCATCATCCTCGGCCGGGCGGAGGCGTTCGCGTGCAAGAACGGCGTCGTCGCCTCGCTTGCGGACGGACTCGGCTCCGGGCTTGGCTTCACGCTCTCGCTTTCGTTCGTGGCGTCGGTGCGCGAGGTCTGCGGCTCCGGGACGCTGACGGTCTGGGGCCCGCTGGCGTTCGAGGGGCTGAACCCGTTCCCGGTCACGATGGCGATACTGCCCGCCGGCGGCTTCGTGGCGCTTGGCCTGCTGCTGGCGCTGATCAACCACGTCGGCGAGCGGCGCGCGCGCCGCGCCGGGGCCCCGGCCCCGCTGCCGGCGAGCCTCGGCTGCCGCCACTGCACGGCCTGCCCGGCGGCCGGCAAGGGAGGGTGCGGGTCGTGAAGTGCCCCCGCTGCCACGCCGACGACGACAAGGTCCTCGACTCCCGCGCGGCGCGGGACGGCGCGGCGATCCGCCGCCGGCGCGAGTGCCTCGCCTGCGGGGCGCGCTACACCACCTACGAGGAGATCGACCGCGACGAGGTGCAGGTCGTCAAGCGCGACGGCACCCGCCAGACCTTCGCCCGCCAGAAGATCGAAAACGCCATCCGCCAGGCATGCGGCAAGCGCAAGGTCTCCGGCGAGCAGATCAAGTCGATGATCGACTCCATCGTCGCGAGGATCGAGGGGGACGAGATTCCGTCCTCGAAGATCGCCGAGCTCGTGATGGAGGAGCTCCACAAGGTCGACGAGGTCGCCTACGTCCGCTTCGCGAGCGTATACAGGCAGTTCAAGGACGTCGCCGAGTTCCTCTCGGCAATAACGGAGATAGCCAGGACATGAGCCAGCAAGAGAGCCAGCGTCCGCCGGTCCGCGTGGCCCTCGTGGGCCTCGGCCGCGCGATGTTCGCGGACCACTACGAGGTCTACCGCCGCAGCCCGTCGCTGTTCCGCGTCGTCGCGGCGTGCGACCTCCTCAAGGCGAGGCGCGACCGCGTCGAGCGCGACTTCCCGGCGTGCCGGATGTTCCGCCGCCTCTCCGACATGCTCGACGAGACGGGCATCGACCTCGTGGACATAGCGACCTGCTCCGCCGACCACGTACGCCACGCGATGGCCTCGCTGCAGCGCGGATTCTGGACGCTGCTGGAGACGCCGATGGCGCTGACGCTCGCGGACGCGCAGGTGCTGCGCGGGCAGGCCATGAAGTCGCGCGACCGGCTGATCGTCGCCCACCGGGGGCTGTTCGCCCCGGACTTCCTGCTGGCGCGGCGGATGGCGGCCGACCCGCGCCTCGGCCGCCTCTACGAAGTGCGCATCCGCCGCGAGGACTTCGTGCGCCGCGACGACTGGCAGTGCCTCAAGCGCCTCGGCGGCGGCGCCGCCTACTACGCGATGCCCGACCTCGTGCTCCAGGCCCTGCGGCTTCTGCCGTCCCCGCCGGTGCAGATGTGGAGCGAGCTCAAGCGCATCGCCTCGCTCGGCGACTCCGAGGACTACGCCCACGTCTGCCTCAAGACCCGCGAGGCCGTGACCGCCGACGTCGAGTTCTCCGGCGGCGCGATCCCCGGGCTCCGCGCCCCGTCCTTCGAGATCCGCGGCGAGCTCGGCGTCTTCCGCGTCGAGGCCGGCCAGTCCGAGGGAACGGTGAGATACATCGACCCGGAATTCGTCTTCCCCAGGAGGCGCTCGTCGGTCCGCACCCCGCCGTTCCGCGACCTCCACGAGCAGGTGCCGGTGCTGGAGAGGAAGGTCTCCCTGCCGGCGGACACGCCGTGCGGGCCGAACGCCTTCTGGCAGCGCGTCTACGACGCGGTGCGCACCGCCGAGCCTTTCCCGCTGCAGCTCGAGGAGTCCATAGAGACCGTCAAGTTCTCGCAGCTCATGAAGAAGACCAGCCCCTACGGAAAATGAACGAGCCGCCGAAGAGAGGCGCCGCCTCGGGCGGCGCGATGTCGCAGAGCCTGGAGGACTACCTCGAGGCCGTCTACGTGCTGATCGAGGAGGGCGGCAGCGCCCAGGTGCGCGACGTCGCCGCGCTGCTGTCGGTGAAGATGCCGTCGGTCGTCAAGGCCGTCCACGAGCTCAAGAAGCTCGAGCTCGCCGCCCAGGACCCCTACGGACCGATCAAGCTGACCGACAAGGGGGCCGCCGTCGCCAAACGCGTCCTCGGCCGCCACGAGCTGCTGCGCCGGTTCCTCGTCAAGCTCGGCGTCTCGCGCCGCATAGCCGACCGCGACGCCTGCCTCATGGAGCACATCCTCTCGGCGGAGACCCTCGACAGGATTCGCGACTACACGGAAAGGAAGAAATGAAAAGCCAGATCAACACCCTGCGCCAGCTGCAGGAGCTCGTCCTCACCCGCGACGAGCACAACCAGACCGGGGACGGCAGCCACCTCGACGCCCTCAACGACTCGATCGACGCCATCCAGCGCCGCCTCGACCCGCAGGTCGCCGGGCTTTACTCGCGGCTCTACGCCAAGAGCCACATCGTCATGTCCGCGATGACCAACAACTGCTGCGCGGTCTGCGGGATGCAGGTGCCGATCGCCCAGGGCCAGCAGGTCCGCCTCGGACAGCACCTCGTCACCTGCTCGAGCTGCGGGCGCATCCTGTTCGCGGCGGACGAGGACTCGGTCGTGAACACCTCCGAGGCCCCGGACCGCGACAACCCGAAGACCGGCATCTCGCGCTTCAGCGCCGAGGAGCT
>CAVCXQ010000160.1:0-3587 GCA_963606275.1 uncultured Muribaculaceae bacterium
TCTCTTGGAGGTGGGAAGCGGAGTTGAACCGCTGTACGCGGATTTGCAGTCCGCTACCTAACCGCTCGGCCATCCCACCATCGGCAAGATGTGGGTAGTATACCAAATTTGCCTTCCGTTGCGCAAGTGGCAGACTGGTTAGAATATCACCGATGGGTGCATGAGCCTAACACTTGGCGGCTAGTGCGTCATCGCCATTGTCAGGCAGCTGACGGCAGACAATCGATAAAGTCACCAGTCGCTAGGCGACGGCGGCGGCGCGGCGCTCGAGCACTATGCGGTAGGCCGCGAGGTCGATGTCGTTCCGGGAGACCCCGCTCCTCACCGCCGCCTCCGCGACCGCCCACGACACCTCCACCAGCAGGCGGCGGTCGAACGGCTTCGGGATGATGTATCCGTCGCCGAAGACCAGCTCCTCGCCAGGGTAGAGCGCCTTCACCTCGTCCGTGACCGGCTTGCGCGCCAGCGCGGCGAGAGCGCGCGCCGCCGCGACCTTCATCTCCATGTTGATCGTCGTCGCCCGCGCGTCGAGCGCACCTCGGAAGAGATACGGGAAGCCGAGGACGTTGTTGATCTGGTTCGGGTAGTCGCTGCGCCCAGTCACCATCACGTGGCGCCGCCCGGCGAGCGCTCTCTCCACTTCCTCAGGCGCGATCTCCGGGTCGGGGTTCGCCATCGCGAAGATCGCCGGGAAGTCGGACATCTTCCGCACGTCGTCGCCGGAGAGGACGTTCGCCGCCGAGACGCCGACGAAGACGTCCGCGCCCGCGATCGCCTCCTTGAGCGTCTTCGCCGCCGTGTCGACGGCGTGGCGCGCCTTGAACGGGTTGAGGTCGGTGCGGTCCTTGCGGATCGTCCCCCTGGTGTCGCACATGGTGACGTCGGCGACGCCGGCGGACTTCATCATCTCGCAGATGCGGATGCCGGCGGCGCCGGCCCCGTTCATGACCACCTTGAGCGCGGAGAGCTCCTTGCCGGCGAGCGAGGCGTAGTTCATCACCCCGGCGAGCGTGATCACCGCCGTCCCCCACTGGTCGTCGTGGAACACCGGGATGTCCAGCTCGGCGTCCAGCCTGTCCTCGATCTCGAAGCACGCCGGCGAGGCGATGTCCTCCAGGTTGATGCCGCCATACTGCGGCGCGATCGCCTTGACCGCCGCGATGACGCGCTCTGGGTCGGTCTTGCCGACGTCCGCGCCGCCCTGGCGGCAGTGCGCCAGCGGGACAGGCCAGGCGTCGACGCCGCCGAAGCTCTTGAACAGCACCGCCTTGCCCTCCATCACCGGGATGGAAGCCGCGGCGCCGAGGTCGCCGAGCCCGAGGATCGCCGTGCCGTCGGAGACGACGGCGACGAGGTTGCGCTTCGCCGTCACCCGATAGACCGCCTCCGGGTCGGCGGCGATCTCCTTGACCGCCTTCGCCACGCCCGGCGTGTAGGCGAGGCAAAGGTCCTCCTTCGTCTTCAGCGGACGCGGCAGCGCGACCGCCACCTTTCCGCCCCTGTGGTATTCGAGGACTTCCTCCCTGCTCAGCTCTGCCATTTTCGTGTCTCCTTTTCGTTTATGAAAGACAATTGCCTTGCCAACTGCGGGCAGCACATGGCGACGGCGCGATGAGGTCATCGCGCCCTACCGCCGGCGACGCGGAAGGCGACGGCGCGATGAGGTCATCGCGCCCTACCGCCGGCGACGCGGAAGGCGACGGCGCGATGAGGTCATCGCGCCCTACCGCCGGCGACGCGGCGGTAGGGCGGCATGACCCCATGCCGCCGCCACGACTCGTTCTTGAATGGTCCTGCATTCGTGTCATCCCTCGCCCTTCGCGATGGAGAGGACGCGCAGCTCGACGTGGCGCGCGCCGTAGTCGGATATCGCGAGCGTCACGCGCAGGTCGCACGCGCCGGACTCGCCGAGCGCGCGCACCTCGTCGGCGCGCGAGCCATGCCCCCACCAGAGTGCGCGCAGCGGAGCGTCCATGCCGTCCGAGCCGACCATCGCCGAAAGGTGGCGTCCGTCGGGGCCGAGCTGGCGCACGTCGCGCAGGGAGACGCCGCGGAGTCCGAAGACCGGCTCCTCGTTCGCCTCGCCGAACGGCTCGAGCGCGCTGACGGCGTCCGCCAGCTCGAGGGTCAGTTCGCGCGGGTCTAGCCAGAGGTCGGTCGTCTCGACCGGCGCGGCGGAGAACTCGCCGGCGCGGCTGAGCTGGGCGCAGTGCGCCTCCAGCAGCTCGCGGAAGCGGGCGACCTTGCCCTCCTTGACCGAGAAGCCGCCGGCGGCGGCGTGGCCGCCGTATCTCTCCAGCGCCTCGTCGCAGGCGACGAAGGCGTCGCGGATGTTGAAGCCGCGCGGGGCGCGTCCGCTGCCGTGCCCGCCGGCGAACACGCAGACCGGCACGGTGTCGCCGAGACGCTCCAGCACGCGCGCGGCGACGATGCCGGCGACGCCGGGGTGTCCGTCCGGCAGGTCAATCACCTGCGAGAGCGCGCCGGGCACGACCTTCGCGAGGGCCTCCTCGGTCATGCGCTGCTCGATCGCCTTGCGCTCGGAGTTGTTGTGGTCGATGCGGAGAGCGTATTCGCGGACTCTCTCGCGGCTGGTCTCGAGAATGAGGTCGAGCGCGTCCATGCCGCTGGCGAGGCGCCCGGCCGCGTTGATCCGCGGGCCGAGCAGGAAGGCGAAGTCTCGCGAGGTCATCTCGCCGCGCGCGTTGCGCGCCGCACGGTAGTGCAGCTCCTTCAGCCCCAGCGGGGCGCACGCGCGGAAGTTCCGCAGGGCCTCCGCGACCAGGATGCGGTTCTGCCCCAGGAGCGGCATGATGTCCGTCACCGTCGCGAGGCCCGCGAGCACCAGCAGGGGGCCGGCGAGCTTCGGCCCGGAGTATAGCCCGCGCTCGCGCGCGTCGGCGACCAGGCGGCTCGCGAGGAAGAACGCCACCCCGGCGCCGCAGAGGTTCTGGAGACGCTCGGGGGCGGACACCTTCGGGTCGACGACGGACGCGGCGTCCGGCAGGCGGACGACGCCGTCGGCGGCGCCGTCGGACTCTTGCGACGGCAGGTGGTGGTCGGTCACGACGACCTCGATCCCGCGCTCCTTCAAAGCGGTCACCTGGTCGATCGAGTTGATTCCGTTGTCCACCGTGACCACCAGGCCGACGCCGGGGTTCTCCTTGAGCATCCGCGCCACCGACGCGTCGCCCATGCCGTAGCCCTCGCCGAGGCGCTCGGGGAGGAACGGCGAGACGGCGCCGGCGGGCGCCATCGCCGCCAGCGTCTCGACGAGGATCGCCGTCGCGCACACGCCGTCGCAGTCGTAGTCGCCGAAGACCACGATGCGACGCCCAGCCGCGACAGCGTCGAGGATGACGCGCGACGCCTCGACTATGCCCGGCAGCTCCGCCGGGTCGGCGAGGTCGGAGAGGGACGGCTTCAGGAAGCTCTCCCAGTCCGCCTCTGCGATCCCCCTCGCGCGGAGCAGCCGCCTTACGATTTCAGGCAAGTCTTCCAACGCGGCCTACTTCACTTCGAGGCACCACTTGTGCGTGTCCTTGACGGTGCCGTACTGGATGCCCTGGACGCGGTCGTAGAGCTTC
>CAVCXQ010000161.1:0-3573 GCA_963606275.1 uncultured Muribaculaceae bacterium
CGCTCGTCGGAAAATACATCGCCATCCGCGACGCCTACAAGTCCGTCCACGAGGCCCTGCACCACGCCGGCATGGCGCACGACTGCAAGGTCAACGTGAAGTGCATCGAGGCCGAAGAGTTGGAGAAGGAAATAATCGAATATTCGAATAATCGAATAATCGAATCGGGGGGGAAGAAGACGGGCGAATCGGGGAATGGGAAGCTGCCGGAGAACTGCGCGCTGAAAGGCGTGGACGGGATCCTGGTGCCGGGCGGGTTCGGGAGCCGCGGCGTCGCGGGCAAGTGCCTGGCGATCAAGTACGCCCGCGAGCACAAGATCCCCTTCCTCGGCATCTGCCTCGGCATGCAGTGCACGGTCATCGAGTTCGCGCGCGACGTCCTCGGCTGGGCGGACGCGAACTCGACGGAGTTCGACCCGAAGACGACGCACCCGGTCATCGACCTCATGGAGTCGCAGAAGGGCGTCACGCAAAAAGGCGGCACGATGCGCCTCGGCGCCTACCCGTGCGTCGTCCGTCCCAAGACCCTCGCCGCCAAACTCTACTTCCCGAAAGGCATCCCCGCATCTAACGACCCCGCACCAAGCACTAAGCACCAAGCACCAAGCACTAACCACCAGGCGCTCATCTCCGAACGTCATCGCCATCGCTACGAACTTGGCTACGACACGCCGGCGCGGGAGGCGATCGAGAAGGCGGGGCTGAAGGTGAGCGGCACGTCGCCGGACGGCTCGCTCGTGGAGATCGTCGAGCTGCCGGGGCATCCCTACTTCATCGCGGGACAGTTCCACCCGGAGTTCAAGTCGCGTCCGACCGCGCCGCATCCGCTCTTCGACGGACTCGTCGCGGCGGCGCTCAAGGGCAAGGCGGACAACGCCGGCGTGGCGAAGAAAAAAACCGCGAAGAAGCGGTAGGCGCGTCGGTTGCGAATCTTCTGTTTGCCTTCCGTCGCTACCGTCCTGTCGCTATTTCCTCCCCTTCGCCCGTGACACATCACCATTCGCACGACGCGCGAGCGGATATGGTATAATCACCGCCATGAAGATCTCAGGGACTATCACCGCTCTGGTGACTCCATTCGCGAAGGACGGGTCGGTTGACTACGGCGCGTTGAAGGCCCTCGTCGAGGCGCAGACGGCCGCCGGCGTCGAGGGCATCTGCTCCGTCGGCACGTCCGGCGAGTCGCCCACGCTCTCCCACGATGAGCACCACCGCGTCGTCGAGAAGACGATCGAGTTCGCGGCGGGGCGCTGCCTCGTCGTCGCCGGCACCGGCGCGAACTCGACCGCCGAGGCCGTCTCGCTGACGAAGGCCGCGATCGCCGCCGGCGGCGCCGACGCCTGCCTTCAGGTCACCCCCTACTACAACAAGCCGAACCCGGAGGGCCTCTACCGCCACTTCATGACCGTCGCCGACCTCGGTCTCCCGGTCGTCCTCTACAACGTGCCGGGGCGTACCGGACGCGAGATCCCGCTCGACGTCGTCGTCCGCCTCGCGAAGCACCCGAACGTCGTCGCGATCAAGGAGGCCGCCGGCTCGGTCGAGCGCGTCTCCGCCATCCGCCATGCCGCGCCGGGGCTTACCGTCCTCTCCGGCGACGACTCGCTCGCGCTGCCGATGATGTCCGTCGGCGCCGAGGGCGTCGTCTCCGTCGCCTCCAACGTCGTCCCGAAGGAGATGGGCGACATGGTCCGCCTCGCGCTCGCCGGGAGGTTCGTGGAGGCGCGCGCGCTGCACGAGCGGCTGTATCCGCTCTTCCACGACCTCTTCGTGGACGTCAACCCGGTGATGGTCAAGGAGGCTCTCGCTCTGCTCGGGCGCTGCGAGCGCGTCTTCCGCCTCCCGCTGTGCGAGACGGCGGACGCAAACCGCGAGCGCATGCGCCTTACGCTCGAAGCCCTGCTCGGCGTCCCCCTGCGCAAGTAGGCCGGCCGGCGGTCGAGCCGAACCGGCCGAGTCCCGTCAGAACCCGAAATAGGCCTTCGCGTTGTTGAACGAGATGTCCTCGACGATGCCGCCGAGCCACTTGAGGTCGTTCGGCAGCTCGCCGGACTCGACCGCCGCGCCGAGCTTCTGGCACAGGATGCGCCGGAAGTATTCGTGCCGCGTGTAGCTCAGGAACGAGCGCGAGTCGGTGAGCATCCCGACGAAGTTGCCGAGGCAGCCGAGCGCCGCGAGGGCCTCGAGCTGCTTCTTCATGCCGTCCTTCTGGTCGAGGAACCACCACGCCGAGCCGAGCTGGAGCTTGCCGCGCGTCGGCCCCTTCTGGAAGCATCCCATCAGGGTCGCGAGCATCTCGTTGTCCTTCGGGTTGAGCGAGTAGAGGATCGTGCGCGGCAGCGCGTCCTCGCGCTCGAGCCGGTCGAAGAGCCGCGAGAGCGACTGCGTCACGCTCCAGTCTCCGATGCAGTCGAAGCCGGTGTCGGGGCCGAGCCGCTCGAACATCGCCGAGTTGTTGTCGCGCAGGCAGTTGAAGTGCAGCTGCGCCGTCCAGTTCGCCGCCGCGTCCGCCTTCAGTCCATCGTAGAGCCAGGCGCTCTTGAACTTCAGCGCCTCGTCCGCCGTGACGGCCCGCCCCGCGCGCGCCTTCCTGAAGATCGCGGCGACTTCCGCCTTCGTGTAGGGCGCGGCGAAGACCTCGGTGATGCCGTAGTCGGAGACGACGCAGCCGGCCTTGGCGAAGAAGTCGTGCCGCGCCGCCATCGCCGCGAGGAAGTCGTCGAAGGTCTTCACCTTCGTCCCGGCCGCCGCCGCGAGCTTGTCCATCCAGGCGTTCCAGGCGGGGAGGCTCTCGATCTTCGAAGCCTTGTCTGAGCGCCACGCCGGCAGGATCTTCGTGCCGAACGGCTTCTTCGCGATGGCGAGGTGGTGCTCCAGCGAGTCGACGGGGTCGTCGGTGGTGCAGACGACCTTGACGTTGGACTTCTTCATGAGGCCGCGGGCGGAGAAGCCCTTCTGCCTCAGCTTCGCGTTGCAGGCCTTCCAGACGCGCTCGGCCGAGGCCCCGCAGAGGCGCTCGTCGACGCCGAAGTAGCGCGAGAGCTCGAGGTGCGACCAGTCGAAGAGCGGGTTGCCGACGAGGCGCTCCATCGTCTCGGCGAACTTGACGAACTTGTCGTGCCACGGCGCGTCGCCGGTCACGAAGCGCTCGTCGACGCCGTTCGAGCGCATCTGCCGCCACTTGTAGTGGTCGCCGCCGAGCCAGACCTGCGCGACGTTGTCCCAGCGGACGTCGTCGGCGATCTCCTTCGGCGGCAGGTGGCAGTGGTAGTCGATGACCGGCATCTTCTCCGCGTGCCGGTGGTAGAGCTCGCGCGCGGCGCGCGTGGTGAGCAGGAAATCGTCGTTGATGAACTTCTTGGCCATGGTCGTCCTCCCTTCTGGTTGACGCGCCGCCCTAGCGGCGCAGCGACGGATACGCGTACTTCAGCCCGATCTCGAGTCCGCGGAGCTCCGCGAGCCCGACGAGGCGGCCTCCGTAGGAGTAGCCGCAGTAGCAGTCGCGCCCCTTGTCGATCTCCATCAGCCGCCCGTGGTCGGGGCGGACGACGATCTCGGCGCCGCGGCGCTTCT
>CAVCXQ010000162.1:0-3561 GCA_963606275.1 uncultured Muribaculaceae bacterium
GGCGGCATCCTCGGCGAGAAGCCGATGTGGATGGCGGACGGCGAGCGGACGACGGTCGTGAACACGAAGCGGCTCTACCCGGGGCTCTACGCCTCCGGCATGGCGGCGAACAACGTCCAGGGCGGCTTCCGCATGGGCCCGATCTTCGGCGGGATGCTGAAGAGCGGGCGCAAGATCGCGGAGATCGTCGCGGCCGACCTCGCGAAGTAGCGGCCGGCGCCTGACGCGCCGACGTCCCGCCAGACCCTTCCGTCCCTGAAGGCAACGCCATCGCCAGGGCTCGCTGCGGTCAGGCGGGACGCATCGTCGTCGCCGTCCGCCGTCTGCCGCCGCCTGTTCTGAATTTCCATGCCCTTGACGGAGGCGACGCGCTTTCGGTATAATACGCGCCCGAATCTTCGAAGAGAAACCGAAGAGACACCGAAAGGCAAACAAATGAAGAGCGACATCCATCCGAAGTACGAAGACGCGACCATCACCTGCGCGTGCGGCAACGTCATCCACACCCGTTCCACCAAGAAGGAGATGACGGTCAACACCTGCTCGGCCTGCCATCCATATTTCACCGGCGCGAAGACCATGGTCGACACCGAGGGCCGCGTCGACTCCTTCAAGAAGCGCTACGCGAAGTTCGCGAAGTAGGCGCGCGGAAGCACCTTGGTCGACTCAGCGCTCATCGAAGGCCTCGTGGCGCGCATCCCCGCCGTCGAGGCGGAGATGGGCGACCCCGCCGTCCTGCAGGACCGCAGGCGTTACCTGAAGGTCCTCGACGACTACCGCTTCCTCAAGCGGCTCGACTACGCCTACGTGGCGTGGCAGCTCGGCGAGGCGACGGAGCGCGACCTCGCGGCCGCGCTGCTCAAGCCCGACCCCCTCGACGCCCGCAACGCGGTCATGGAGATCCGCGCCGGCACAGGCGGCGAGGAGGCCGCGCTCTTCGCCGGCGACCTCTTCAGGATGTACAGCCGCTACGCCGAGCGCCGCGGCTGGCGCATCGAGGTCCAGCACGAGAACAAGACATCCCTCAGCGGATACAAGGAGATAGTCTTCCTCGTCAAGGGCGAGGAGACCTACGGCGCGCTCCGCTTCGAGTCCGGCGGCCACCGCGTCCAGCGCGTCCCCGCCACCGAGGCCCAGGGGCGCATCCACACCTCCGCCGCCACCGTCGTCGTGTTCCCGGAGGCGGACGAGACGGACGAGCTGGACATCCCGGAGAAGGACATCCGCATCGACCTCTTCTGCGCCGGCGGCGCCGGCGGCCAGCACGTCAACAAGACCGAGTCGGCCGTCCGCATGACCCACCTGCCGACCGGGCTCGTTGCCGTCTGCCAGGACGAGCGCTCGCAGATCCGCAACCGCGAGAAGTGCCTCGCCACCCTCAAGGCGCGCATCCTCGACTTCAGGCGACGCGAGGAGGAGGCCAAGGTCGGCGCGAACCGCCTCACCCTGCGCGGCAGCGGCGACCGGTCGGAGAAGATCCGCACCTACAACTTTCCGCAGAACCGCCTCACCGACCACCGCATCGGGCTTACGCTCTACGCGCTCGACCGCATCGTCGACGGCGACCTCGACGAGCTCCTGGAGGCCCTTCGCAGCAACGACCTCGACGAGCGCCTGCGCGAGGCGTGCGCCTCCCGCTGACGATGCGCTTCCGCATCCACCACGCCAGGGTCACGGAGTCCACGAACTCCGACGCCCGCGCCGGCTCGCACGGCGACGTCTACGTCGCCGACGAGCAGACCGCCGGGCGAGGGCGCATCGGACACCGCTGGCACTCCGCCCCCGGCGAGAACCTGACCATGAGCGCCGTCCTCGACGTCGCCGGCGTCCCGCCGGAGCAGGTCGCGACCTTCCCCCTCGTCGTCGGCCTCGCCGTGCACGACGCCGTCGAGAAGGCCATCGGAGGCGCCGCCGGCGTCCAGACGGCTGCGATCAAGTGGCCGAACGACGTCCTCGTCGGCGGACGCAAGATCGCCGGCATCCTCTGCGAGCGGCACGACGACGCGGTGATCGCCGGCGTCGGCGTCAACGTCAACCAGCGCGAGTTCCCGCCGGACGTCGCAGGACGCGCCACCTCGCTCGCGCTGCTAGCGCCGAAGCGCGCGCCGTTTTCCGTCGCCGAAGTGCGCGACGCCGTGCTGGACGCCCTTGCCGCGCTCTACGCGGAATGGCGCGCCGGCGGATTCGCCGCGCTGCATCCGCGCTACGCCGCGCTCGACGCGCTCAGGGGGCGGAACGTGTCAGTCCGCCAGACCGACGACGACTCCGAGCCGGTGTCGGGCGCATGCGCCGGGGTGTGCGAGGACGGGACGCTCCGCGTGGGCGACGTCCGCGTCTCCGCCGGCGAGGCGCACGTCCTGAAGCTGTAGCCTTCGCGGACAGAGCGCGCTCGCGGGTGCGTCAAACCTCGTCCCCGAGCTCGATCCTGATCGTCCGCGACTTCATCGCCTGCATGGTGTCGGGGTCGACGTCGTCGAGCCCGTGGCGGACGATCGAGTCCGGACGCGGCTCCGGGACTCGGATGCGCGCCCCGCAGGCCGGGCACTCCGTCTCCTGCCCCACCAGGTCCAGGGTCGCCTGGATCTCGGTGCGGCACTTCTCGCAGGTGAAGTCGGTGAATCCGAAGTCGGACATCGCTCAGGCCCCCAGCTTGGTGGCGCTGCGCCACTGGTAGTACTTGCGGAGCTTCAGCTTCTTCGCCGCCGCCTCGTCGCAGAACACCCAGCAGTCGTTGTGCGCCTGGAGGGCGGACGCCGTGCAGAACTGCGTCATCGGGCCTTCGACGCAGCCCTTCACCGCGTCCTGCTTGTTCGCGCCGAACGCGAGCAGCACGATCTTCCGCGCCTCGCAGATCGTGCCGACGCCCATGGAGAGCGCGCTCTTCGGAACGGCCTCCATGTCGCCCTTGAAGAAGAGGCGCGCGTTGTCCTTGACGGTCGAAGGCGTGAGGTAGACGATGGAGGTGCGGCTCTTGAGCGAGGTGCCGGGCTCGTTGAAGGCGATGTGCCCGTCGGAGCCGATGCCGAGGACCTGGAGGTCGATGCCGCCCGCCGCCTTGATCTGCTTCTCGTAGGCGGCGCACTCCTTCGCCGGGTCCTTCGCGAGCCCGTTGAGGACGTGGGTGTTCTTCAGCTGGATGTCGATCTTCTTGAACAGGTTCTCGTTCATGAAGTAGCGGTAGCTCTGGTCGTGGGTGCCGGCGAGGCCGTAGTATTCGTCGAGGTTCCACGTCCTGACCTGTTTGTAGCTGGCCTTCTTCGCCTTGACGGCCTTGGCCATCTCGTTGTACATGAGCACGGGCGTAGAGCCGGTGGCGAGCCCGAGGACGGACTTCGGGTTCTTCCTGACCTGAGCGGTCACCATGTCGGCGGCGAGCTTCGACGCCTCTTCCTTCGTCTTGCAGATCACTACTTCCATTTTGTTTGGACTCCCTGTGTTTGCCTGATGGAGTGAATTATACTATTTCGCCCTGTCCGCTGTAAAGGGCGGGGTATGCAAATGTCTATGGGTGATAAGACAAGGTGAATGCGACTCCCCGCTTCGCGGGCAGTCGCATTCACC
>CAVCXQ010000163.1:0-1809 GCA_963606275.1 uncultured Muribaculaceae bacterium
TTACGAGAACTTGTAGACGGCGAGCTTCTTGTAGTGCGTGTGCAGGAGGTGCTCCGCCTTCTCGCTCCCCGGCTCGCCGAGGTAGTCCTTGTAGAGGGCCTGGACTTCCGGGTTCAGGTGCGACATCCTGAGGACGGACTTCTCGTCGTCCGTGTAGATGCCGGCCGTGCGCTTGGCGCGGATCTCGTCGTTCGCGAGGCAGGGCTGGCCGCCGCCGCCGATGCAGCCGCCGCGGCACGCCATGACCTCGATGAAGTCGTAGCGCGGCTTGCGTCCGGCCTTGCGGTCTTCGCGCACCTGGTCGAGCACCTTCTCGACGTTGCCCATCTGGTGCGCGACGGCGATGTTCACCTTCGTGCCCTTGATGTCGATCGTCGCCGTCTTGATGCCGTCCATGCCGCGCACGTCCTTGAAGTCGATGCTCGGCGGCTTCGCCTCCTTGGTGATGAGGCAGTAGGCCGTGCGGAGCGCGGCCTCCATGACGCCGCCGGTGACGCCGAAGATCGTGCCCGCGCCCGTGTAGGCGCCGAGGAGGTCGTCGGCCTTCTCCTCCGGCAGGGAGGCGAAGTCGACGCCGGCGGACTTGATCATGCGGGCGAGCTCGCGCGTCGTCAGCACGACGTCGGTGTCCTGCTGGCCGGTGGCGCTCATGTATTCGTCGCGCGAGATCTCGTATTTCTTCGCCGTGCAGGGCATGATCGAGGTGACGTGGACGTTCTTCGGGTCGATGCCGTTCTTCTCGGCCCAGTAGCTCTTCGCGAGGGCGGAGAGCATCTGCTGGGGCGACTTCGCGGTCGAGAAGTTCTCGGTGAAGTCGGGCGCGTATTTCTCCATCCAGTCCGTCCACGCCGGGCAGCAGCTCGTGATGAGCGGGAGGGTGCCGCCGGAGGTGAAGCGCTTGATGAACTCGGTGCCCTCCTCCATGATCGTGACGTCGGCGGAGAAGTTGGTGTCGAAGACCTTGTCGAAGCCGAGGCGGCGCAGGGCGGCGTAGATCTTGCCGGTCGAGATCGCGCCCGGCTCCATGCCGAACGCCTCGCCGAGGGCGACGCGGACGGCCGGGGCGATCTGCACGAGGCAGGTCTTCTCGGGGTCCTGGATCGCGGCCCAGGCCTTCTTCGTCTCGTCCTTCTCGTAGATCGCGCCGACGGGGCAGTGGGCGGAGCACTGGCCGCACTTGATGCACGGCGAGTCGGCGAGCTTGACGCCGGCGGCCGGGGCCATCACCGTCTTCTCGCCGCGCCCGATGAACTCGAGGGCCCAGACGTTCTGCATCTCCTGGCAGACCTCCGCGCAGCGTCCGCACTTGATGCACTTGTCCGGGTTGAGGACGAGCGACGGCGTGGACGTGTCGTTGTCGTGGTGGACGACCTCCTTCGGGAAGGGGATGTCGCGGATGCCGAAGTCGGCGGCGATCGCCTGGAGCTCGCAGACGCCGGAGCGCGGGCACTGGAGGCAGTCCGACGGGTGGTTCGCGAGGATGAGCTCGAGGACGGTGCGGCGGACCTGGACGATGTCCGGGTCGTGGGTGAGGATCTTCATCCCCGGCGTCGCCTCGGTGCAGCAGGCGCGCAGGAGCTTCGGGCTCGGCACGAGCTTGCCGTTGTCCGCCGGGTTCCGGCTCGGGACGAGCTGGCGGACGACGCAGATGCCGCAGCTGGCGCCCGGCTTGAGGTCGGGGTGGTAGCAGAGCGTCGGGATCTTGACGTTCGCGGCCTTCGCCGCGACGAGGAGGTTCGAGCCCTTCGGGACGCTGACGGCGACCCCGTTGACTTCGAGGGAGATCATTTCGGTTTCCATGGCTTAAAG
>CAVCXQ010000163.1:1864-3533 GCA_963606275.1 uncultured Muribaculaceae bacterium
ACCCGTGCGAGATCGCGCCGAACTTGCACGTCGCCTCGCAGGCGCCGCACTTGACGCACTTCGCCGGGTCGATGACGTGGGGCGTCCGGACCGCGCCCGCGATCGCGCCGGCGGGGCACTTGCGCGCGCACATCGTGCAGCCCTTGCACTTCGCCGGGTCGATCGAGTAGCGCACGAGCTTCGAGCACTTGCCGGAGCGGCACTTCTTGTCGCGGATGTGCTCGAGGTACTCGTCCATGAAGTACTGGAGCGTCGAGCGCACGGGGTTGGAGGCGGTCTGGCCGAGGCCGCAGAGCGACGCCTTGTTCATCGCGTCGCAGATCTGCCGCATGTCGGCGATGTCCTGCTCCGTGCCGTTGCCGGCGCTGATCTTCTTCAGGTAGTTGAGGAGCTTGCGCCCGCCGATGCGGCACGGCGCGCACTTGCCGCAGCTCTCGTCCACCGTGAAGTCGAGGTAGAACTTCGCGATGTCCACCACGCAGTCCGTCTCGTCCATGACGATGAGGCCGCCGGAGCCCATGATCGAGCCGATCTTCGCGAGCGACTCGTAGTCGATCGGCGTGTCGAGGAACTGCGGCGGGATGATGCCGCCGGAGGGGCCGCCGGTCTGCGCCGCCTTGAACTGGTGGCCGCCGCGGATGCCGCCGCCGATGTCGAAGATGATCTCGCGGAGGGTGGTGCCCATCGGGACCTCGATGAGGCCGGAGTTGTTCACCTTGCCCGTGAGCGCGAACACCTTCGTGCCCTTCGTCGTCGCCGTGCCGATCTTGCTGAACCACTCCGCGCCCTTGTTGATGATGACGGGGATGTTCGCGAGCGTCTCGACGTTGTTGATGACCGTCGGACGCCCCCAGAGGCCCTTGACGGCCGGGAACGGCGGACGCGGACGCGGCATGCCGCGGTTGCCCTCGATGGACTGCAGCAGGGCCGTCTCCTCGCCGCAGACGAACGCGCCGGCGCCGAAGCGGAGCTCGATCTCGAAGTCGAAGCCGCTGCCGAGGATGTCCTTGCCGAGGAGCCCGAGCTCCGTCGCCTGCTGGATCGCCACCTGGAGGCGGTGGATCGCGAGCGGGTATTCGGCGCGGATGTAGATGAAGCCCTTGGTCGCGCCGATCGCGTAGCCGGCGATGATCATGGCCTCGAGGACGCTGTGGGGGTCGCCCTCCAGCGTCGAGCGGTCCATGTAGGCGCCGGGGTCGCCCTCGTCCGCGTTGCAGACCATGTATTTCTGCCCCTTGGGCTGGGCCTGCGCGAACTTCCACTTCAGGCCGGTCGGGAAGCCGGCGCCGCCGCGGCCGCGGAGGCCGGACTTCAGCATCTCCTCGACGACCTGCTCCGGCGTCATCTCGAAGAGCACCTTCTCGATCGCCTTGTAGCCGTCGCGCGCGATGTAGTCCTCGATCTTCTCCGGGTCGATGACGCCGCAGTTGCGCAGGACGATGCGGTACTGCTTCTGGTAGAACGGGATGTTCGCCTCGGCGACGAGCTTCTTCGCCTGCTCCGGGTCGTAGCAGAGGCGCTGGACGACGCGGCCCTTGACGAGGTGCTCGGAGACGATCTCCTTGACGTCGTCCTTCTTCACCTGGACGTAGAACGTGCCCTGGGGGAGGATCTTGACGATCGGGCCCTGCTCGCAGAAGCCGAGGCAGCCGGTCTTGACGACCTGGAC
>CAVCXQ010000164.1:0-3519 GCA_963606275.1 uncultured Muribaculaceae bacterium
GCCGTGCCGCTCGAGTCGTTCACGTCCGTGAAGGGCGAGGTCTTCGTCGCGCTCGAGAATCTCCTTGACCGGGACTACGAGTATTATCCCGGCTATCCGATGGACGGGATTTTATGGTATCTCGGCTGTCGCATTCGATTCTAGCGCATGGGGACGCACTACAGCCGTCGCATTGCCAGCGAGTTCTCCGTCTCGCCCTCTTGCGCGGTGGCGGATTATATGCCATAATACCGCCAAAACGGACAAAGGACATGAGCGAGAACATCACCCCCGACTTCAGCCAGCGCGCCGTGAGCCTGTACGGCGCGGGCGACGCGATGGACGACTTCCCCGTCCTCAAGGCGTTCCAGCAGTACATCGACGCCGAGCACGCGAAGGCGCGCAAGCGCCTCCTGGCGATGGCGGTGTTCTTCGGCGCGTTCACGCTGGCGGTGGTGGCGGTCTTCGTCGCGCTGCTGGTGAGCGCCGGCGCGCGCAACCAGCAGCTCAACGACCGTCTGGTCGAGTTCGCGATGAAGGAGCGCTCGTCCGCATCGCCGGTCGTCGTCCAGCCGCCGCAGGACTCGTCCGCCGTCCTCGCCCTGACGGCGCGGCTGGAGGAGATCCAGCGCAAGGCGGCCGAAGACCGCGCGAAGGCCGAGAAGGCGCTCGCCGAGGCCGAGGAGAAGGCGCGCCAGGCGGCGGCCGCCGCCGCGCCGCGCCAGCCGACTCCGGAGGAGCGCGAGATCGCGCGGCTCAAGGCCCAGCTCGCCGCCGAGCGCGAGAAGGCGTCCGCCGAGAAGGCCCGCCAGCGCGAGGCCGAGCTCGAGGCATACCGCCGCAGGCACTACCCGGAGCTCTACGAGAAGAAGATCGACCAGCTCATCTCCGACCTCGACCGCATCGCCGCGATGGACGACGACGACCCGCTGGCGGACGCCGAAGGCGAGGAGCTCGGCGAGGACGACTCCTCCGGCTCTTCGCACGACTCGCTCACGCCCATCGACTACCTCAGCGCTCACGAGGAGCCGGCGGCCAGGCCGGCGGCAACGAAGAAGTCCAAGGCGGCCACGCCGGCGAAGGCCAAGGCGGCGCCGGTGGCGGCGAAGAAGGGAAAGGCTGCTTCGCAGGCGAAGGCCGAGGCCAAGTCGGTGTCCGTCGGCAGCGGCTCCGCAAGCGTCGACTGGGACATCCCGGAATGAGCGCGGCGAAGTCGCAGAGGAAGTCCGCCGCGAGGCCGCTCCCGTCGTTCCGCGCCGTCATCCTCGCCGGCGGCTCCGGCGAGCGGTTCTGGCCTCTCTCGACGCCGGAGCGCCCGAAGCAGTTCCTGCGCGTGTTCGGCGGCGAGAGCCTGATCCGGCAGAGCGTCCGCCGCCTTCGCGGACTGGTCGCGCCGGAGGACGTCTACGTGGTGACGTCGCGCGCGCTGGTCTCGGCGACGCGGCGCGAGCTTCCTGAGGTTCCGCGGGCGAACGTCGCCGGCGAGCCGATGCGCCGCGACACCGGCGCAGCGGTCGCGCTCGGCGTGGGGCTGGCGGGGACCGACGACGCCACGGTCGTCGGCGTGTTCTCCGCCGACCAGATGGTGACCGACGAGAGGGCGTTCGCCAGGAGCGTCCGCGCCGCCGTCGCGAAGGCGCGCCGCTCGCGCTCTGTGGTCACGCTCGGCATCCGCCCGGAATATCCGGCGACGTGCTATGGATACGTCGACCCGAAGTCGGGCCGCTTCGTGGAGAAGCCCGACGAGCGCCGCGCCAGGGAATACCTGAAGCGCGGCTACCTGTGGAACGCGGGGATGTTCATCGCCCGCGCCGGGACTTTCCGCTCGGCGTTCGCCGCCCACGCGCCGGCGCTCGCGCCGCTCGCCGCGCCGAAGGCGTCCGCGCCGCCCGCCTCCGCCCTCGCCTCCGCCTACGAGCAGCTGCCGCGCATCTCCTTCGACTTCGCGGTCATGGAGAAGCTTCGCCGCGTCGAGGTCGTCGCCGCCGACTGCGGGTGGGACGACGTCGGCAGCTACGGCGCGTTCGACCGCTACTTCCCGCACGACTCGCGCGGCAACGTCCGAGAGGGACCGTGCACCGTCGTCGAGGCCGACGGCAACATCTGCATCGCCAGGTCGGCGAGGATTTCGCTCCTGGGCGTGAAGAACCTCGTGGTGGTGACGACGCCGGACGCCGTGCTGGTCGCCGACAAGTCGCGTCTCTCCGAGATGAAGAGGCTTTTCGCCAAGTGAAATACCGGGCAGTCATCGCCTACGACGGCACCGGCTACTCCGGCTGGCAGTACCAGGACAACGCGCTCGGCATCCAGCAGGTCGTCGAAGAGTCCCTCGCTTATCTGGAGGGCGCGCCGGTGCGCGTCTACGGCTCGTCGCGAACCGACGCCGGCGTGCACGCCGTCGGGTTCGTCGGACACTTCTCGCTGACGAAGCCCATCCCGCCGAAGAACCTCGCCCGGGCGATGAACTCGCGGCTGCCGGACGCCGTGCGCGTCCTGAAGGTCGCCCGCGCGGCGGAGGACTTCGACGCGCGGCTTTCCGCGAAGGGCAAGGAATACCGCTACCAGCTATACCAGGCGGACGTCATGCCGCCGCACCTGGCCCCCTACTGGGCGTTCTGCCACCGTCCGCTCGACCTCGCGGCGATGCAGGACGCGGCGCGGCGCTTCGTCGGCGAGCACGACTTCGTCTCGTTCGCGGCGAACCCGAACCGCGCCCTGGAGACGACGGTGCGGCGGGTGTTCTCCTTCGAGGTGAGGAAGTCCGGCCACCGCCACACGTTCGTCGTGCGCGGCGACGGATTCCTCTACAAGCAGGTGCGCTCGATGGTCGGCTTCCTGATCTCCGTCGGGAAGGGGAACGAGCGGCCGGAGGCGGTGACGGAGCTCCTGGACGCCCACCTGCCGCGGACGGCGCGCGTCGAGACCGCCCCCGCGCGCGGGCTCTTCCTCTGGAAGGTGTTCTACTGACGCCCCGGTGGCGTGACGTCCCTTCGTTTTCGCTGTCGCGGGCTAGGACGGATCGCCCTGGCCGCGCGTCGCGTTCCGGTAGCGGAAATACAGCGTCAGGTCGGTCGAGACGAGGGCCATGTCCAGGAGGTAGACGAAGACGAGCCAGTCGTTCGCCGGGATGCCGTCGAGGAGCCTGGCGAGGATGCCGCAGACGTAGCCGACGAGGACGATCGCCATGAAGGCGGGGCTTTTCCCGTCCACTCGCTTGGCGCGATACGTCCGGATGATCGCGAACGGCCAGGAGAAGCCGAAGGCGAAGAGCATGAGGAATTCGCAGAGCTGTGCAGTTTCCATGGGGCGGCATTATACCACAACGCGCGCGCCGCGTCCGAATGAAGTCGCGTTCAGGACGACAGCATCGCGGGCAAAACCTGCGGGTCTGGCGGAGGCGGTAGCATGGACTCATTGACTCCCATTGGAGTTGAATTGGTCGTTGACAGGCGTCTAAACGGCATGGGGGAAATATGATATAATGCCGTCGCCAAGAGGGAAATGACCGAGTGGCTGACATCCCGCACACGTCCGTGACGC
>CAVCXQ010000165.1:0-3516 GCA_963606275.1 uncultured Muribaculaceae bacterium
CGCCTATTTTTTCGGAAAATCGCACCCCCGCGCGCGGCGATTTATGGTATACTTCGCGCGCTTCCGCGGAGGAGGCTCGGTCGCGAAACGAAGTTCTGGAATCTCCGAAGAAAAGGAATCGTCGGAAATCGGAATGAAAAGGTCTCTCGGTCAGCAGGACGCCCCCGTCGCCCGCGCGCTGGAGGAGCAGCGCGTCAACCGCCTCGCGCACTTCGACGTGCCGGGCCACAAGGGCGGGCGCATGGACCCCGCCCTCAACGAATACTTCGGCACGAAGCTGATGTCCCTCGACGTCAACTCCATGAAGCCCCTCGACAACCTCGCCCACCCGGTCTCCGTCATCCGCGACGCGCAGGCCCTCGCCGCCGAGGCCTTCGGGGCCGACAACGCCTTCTTCATCGTCAACGGCACCACCGCCGCCGTCCAGACGATGATCTTCGCCTCCGTCCAGGCCGGCCAGAAGGTCATCCTGCCGCGCAACGTCCACCGCTCCGCCATCAACGCGCTCGTCGTCAACGGGGCGGTGCCGGTCTACGTCAACCCGCAGGTCAACCCCGAGCTCGGCATCCCGCTCGGCATGCGCCTCGCCGACGTCGAGGCCGCCATCTCGGCGAACCCGGACGCGAAGGCGGTGTTCGTCAACAACCCGACCTACTACGGCGTCTGCTCCGACCTCACCTCGATCGTCGCGCTCGCGCACGCGCACGACATGCTCGTGCTCGTCGACGAGGCGCACGGCACGCACTTCTACTTCTCCGACCGGCTGCCCGTCTCCGCGATGGCCGCCGGCGCCGACATGGCCGCGTGCTCGCTCCACAAGACCGGCGGCTCGCTCACCCAGTCGTCCGTCCTCCTCACCCGCCGCCCGGTCGACCCGGACTACATCCGCCAGGTCATCAACCTGACGCAGACGACGTCCGCCTCCTACCTGCTGATCGCCTCGCTCGACCTCGCGCGGCGCAACCTCGTGCGCCACGGCAAGGCGATGTTCGAGAAGACGGTGCAGATGGCGGACTACGCGCGCGGCGAGATCAACGACCTCGGCGGCTACCGCGCCTTCGGGCCGGAGCTGGTGAACGGCGACTCGGTCTGCGCGTTCGACTCGACGAAGCTCTCCATCCACACGCGGGAGATCGGGCTCGCGGGCATCGAGGTCTACGACCTTCTGCGCGACGACTACGGGATCCAGATCGAGTTCGGCGACGTCGGCAACGTGCTGTGCATCCTCTCGTCCGGGGACAGGCCCCTCGACATCGAGCGGCTGATCTCGGCGCTCTCCGAGATCAAGCGCCTGCACGCGAAGTCGCCGGCCGGACTGTTCGACCACGAATACGTCGAGCCGACCGTCGTCCTCCCGCCGCAGGCCGCGTTCTACGCGCCGAAGCGCTCCGTGCCGATCGCGAGGAGCGAGGGGCTGGTCGCCGCCGAGTTCGTCATGTGCTACCCGCCGGGGATCCCGATCCTCGCGCCGGGCGAGCGCATCACCCGCGAGGTGCTCGACTACGTGCTCTACGCCAAGGCGAAGGGCTGCTTCATGACCGGGCCCGCCGACATGAAGATCAACCGCATCAACGTCGTCAAGTAGGGAAGGGGGATCGGAAATGGAGCTCTGGTACACCGACGAGCACACGAAGGACGTCCGCCTCTCCATGAAGGTGACGCGGCAGATCTCCTCGCAGCAAAGCGAGAACGAGCGCATCGAGATCCTGGACACTGTGGAATACGGCCGCGTGCTCGTGCTCGACGGCGAGCTGTTCCTGACCGAGAAGGACGAGTTCATCTACCACGAGATGCTCGCGCACGTGCCGATGGCGGTGCATCCGAGGGTGCGCAACGTGCTCGTCATCGGCGCCGGCGACGGCGGCACGGTGCGCGAGCTGGTGAAATACCGCTCGATCTCGCGCATCGACGTCGTGCAGCCGGACAAGGACCTCTACACGCTGGCGATGGCGCACCTGCCGTTCTGCGCGTCGGCGTTCCGCGACCGGCGCGTCCACATCCACGTCGAGGAGGGGCTGCGCTTCGTGCGCGGCCGCGCGGACGAGTTCGACCTGGTGATCGTCGACTGCGCCGACCCCTACGGCCCGGCGGAGGGGCTCTTCACCCGCGAGTTCTACGGCAACTGCTGGAAGGCACTGAAGGCGGACGGCATCCTGATCAACCAGCACGAGTCGCCGTTCTACTCGGCGCACTCGCAGTCGGTGAAGAACGCCCACCGCCACATCGCGACGACGTTCGGGATCTCGATGATCTACCAGGCGCACATCCCGTCCTATCCGTCCGGCCACTGGCTCTTCGGCTTCGCGTCGAAGAGATACCATCCGCTGAAGGACCTGCGGGCGCGGGCGTGGAACGCGCTGAAGGTGCCGACGCGCTACTACAACACCGACCTTCACCGAGGCGGCTTCGCGCTCCCCAACTACGTGCGCGAGCTGCTCGGACAGAAGGCCGCCAACGCCTGACGGGCTTCCGCCCGCACGGAGACACGGAGGGAAAAAGAAGATGAACTTCATCGGCTGCGAGAGCGCGTTCGACGACGCGAAGGCGGTCGTCTTCGGGGCGCCGTTCGACTCGACGACGTCGTATCGCCCGGGCGCGCGCTTCGGCGCGTCCGCCATCCGCCACGAGTCGTTCGGGCTCGAGACCTACTCGCCCCACCTCGGGCTCGACCTCGCGGACGCGGCCGTCCACGACGCCGGCGACCTGGAGCTGCCGTTCGGCGACCCCGCGCCCGCGCTCGCGGCGGTCGAGGCGGAGGCGCGGCGCATCCTCGCGGCGGACAAGACGCCCGTCCTGCTCGGCGGCGAACACCTCGTCACCCTCGGGGCCGTCCGCGCCGCCGCCGCGCGGTTCGACGGGCTCCGCGTCGTCCACTTCGACGCGCACGCCGACCTTCGCGACGACTACCTCGGCCAGCGGCTCTCGCACGCCTGCGTCCTGCGCCGCTGCCACGACCTCCTCGGCGACGGTCGCATCCACCAGTTCGGCATCCGCTCCGGGACGCGCGAGGAGTTCGCCTTCGCGGACGCCGGGCGCGTCTACCAGGAGCGCTTCGCGGCGGAGACGCTCGCGGCGCTCTCGCTCCCGGCGGGGACGCCCGTCTACCTGACGGTCGACCTCGACGTCCTCGACCCGTCGGAGTTCCCCGGCACCGGCACGCCGGAGGCCGGCGGGCTCTCCTTCGAGACGCTGCGCCGGGCGCTCATGGACGTCTTCGCGCGCTTCCGCGTCGTCGCCTTCGACCTGGTGGAGCTCGCGCCCGGGCTCGACCCGTCCGGACGCTCCACCGCCCTCGCCGGCAAGATCCTCAGGGAATGCCTGCTGGCCTGTCTGAACGCACTGCGTCGTCCCGTTTTGGTATAATTCGCCTTGTTCGCATGACGGCGTGCGCCATGCCGACGCAGAGACCGCAAAATGAGATCCATTCAAACAGAATTCATCGACAAGCTGAACATGACAAGGCCGTTCGTCCGTTCGCGGCACGACAAGCGGCCTGTCGTCGTGTCCCTCTTCTCC
>CAVCXQ010000166.1:0-3490 GCA_963606275.1 uncultured Muribaculaceae bacterium
CGCCGTCCTGCGGCTGCCAGAAGTTCCACTTCCAGCGGTTGACGAAGATGAAGTCTCCCTTGGTGACCGAACCCTTCCAGAACGTCTCGCCGGCGCGCGCGATCCGCCCGTCCAGCGTCCGGCAGGCGTCCGTCGGCAGCGTCCACGTCTGCGGCGAGACCCCGATGCGCACCGTCGCGTTGCCGTCGCCGCGCGGCTGGCAGCGGATCTGCCCGGTGACCGGGGCCTTCCAGTCCACCGTCTTCGAGCCGGTCACGAGCCACTTGCCGACCGAGAGCGGGAAGGCGTCCCACGCGCCCTTCTCCACGCCGGCCCGCGTGTGGTTGCCCCAGAGCGTCTCCTGCATGGAGCCGGTCGGGATCTTGAACGGCTCGTAGAAGTAGGCGCGGAACGCCATCGCCACCGAAAGCGCGACGACGAGCGTGTCCAGCCACTCGCGGCCGTAGTCCTGCCAGGTCTTCTTCTTCGCGGCGGTCACGGCTGGGGGACCTTCGCGGGGATGGCGTCGATCAGCGAGTCCAGCTGGTTGGCGAAGAGCATCGCCTCGCCCTGGACATGCACGTTCTTGCTCTCGGCGAGCGCGGCGAGAGCCTTCTTCATCTTCAGGAGGTCGGCGACGATCTTCTTCGCCTCTCCCTTGCTCTTCGGCGCGAAGTCCTCGCGGCTCCACAGCATCAGATTCTCGATCGCCTTGGCGAGCGAGCCGGCCTCGGGGACCTTCTTGAGCTTCGCGTCGACGGCGGCGATCTTCTTCTTCTCCTCGGGGAACATCCTCACCAGCGTCGTCGCGTCGTAGTAGGCGCGCGCCGGGGCGACATTGTATTCGCGCAGGATGCGCAGCCTCAGCATCGTGCCGTATTGCGCGACCGCGTCGTAGATCGCCTGCGCCTCCTTCGCGACCTCGGGGTCGCCGGACTTGACGCCGGACTTGACCGCCGACTGCAGCTCCTTCGCCGTCTTGCCCTTCGCCACCATCGCCGGGAGCGCCTTGAAGTGCTTCGGCTCGCGGACGCCAAGAGGCCACGTCCAGTCCGCCGGAAGCCTCTTCGCCGCGTCGCCGACGGCCTTGTAGAGGACTCCGGACTTGAAGCCGAACTTCTCCGCCTTGAAGACCGGCTCCGCCGAGTCCGCCGCGTAGACCGCGACGTAGGGCAGCCTGTCCGCCGACATCTCCGGCTCGTCCGCCGGCGCGACGTCCTTGTAGAACGGCAGCTGGTAGCCTCGGATCGAGGAAAGCGCGTCCTTGGACTTGGCGTCCATGTCCTTGCTCGTCTTCAGCCGCTCGGCGAACTTCGACGGGGCGTCCTTGCAGTTGCGGACGGACACGACCGCGATCCTCCTGAAGTCGAGCTCGCCGACGTCCCACGAGAAGCTCTCCGACGGAGTCGGCATGTAGCCGATGACGCTCCTGAGCTTGCAGAGGTTGTCGCGGGTGAGCCAGGCGTCGTCCACGACGACGTAGACGACCGTGCGCTGGCGCAGGTCGCTCGGCGTCAGCGACAGCCCCGCGAGGAGGTTGGCGTCGGCGACGTTCGTCCAGTCGACGAAGCCGGCCGCGACGGGGTCCTTCCCGCCCGGCGCGGCGAAGGCGGACGCGGCGAGCGCCGCGGCGGCCAGTGCTGACAGCGTTCCCGTCTTCATGCCGGCTCCTCCTTACGCCCGGTAGTTCGGGGCTTCCTTGGTGATGGTGATGTCGTGCGGACGCGCCTCGCGCTGGCCGGCGGCCGTGACGCGGTAGAACTTGCCCTTCTCCTGGAGCTCGGCGACCGTCCGCGCGCCGCAGTAGCCGAGCGAGGCGCGGAGCCCGCCGCAGAACTGCGTCATGATGCCCTTCACGCGGCCGGAGTAGGGGACCATGCCCTCGATGCCCTGCGGCACGAGCTCGTCATCCGCCTCGTTGTCCTGGAAATAGCGGGCGCGCGAGCCCTTGCCGTTCTTGAGCGCGGCCATCGAGCCCATGCCGCGGTAGACGACGTATTGCCGCCCGTTCGCGTAGATCTTCTCGCCCGGGCTCTCCTCCGTGCCGGCGAGGACGGAGCCGAGCATCACCGAGTCCGCGCCGGCCGCGAGGGCCTTCGGGACGTCGCCGGAGAGCTTGATGCCGCCGTCGGCGATGACGGCGACGTCCGTGCCGCGCAACGCCTTCGCCGCGTTGTAGACGGCCGTCAATTGCGGGATGCCGACGCCGCAGACGACGCGCGTCGTGCAGATGGAGCCAGGGCCGATGCCGACCTTGACGGCGTGCGCGCCGCACTTCGCGAGCGCGGCGGCGGCCTCGCCCGTCGCGATGTTGCCCGCGATGACGTCCACCTTCGGGAAGTTCTTGACGATGAACTTCGTCATGTCCATGATGCCCTTCGTGTGGCCGTGCGCGGAGTCGACGACGACGCAGTCGACGCCGGCCGCCGCGAGCTTCTCCATGCGCGTGAGGTCGCCCTTGCCGCCGGACACCGAGGCCGACACGCGCAGGCGGAACTTCTCGTCGCAGTTGTAGCCCGCGGCCGAGTTCTCGATGATGCGCGAGACGTCCGTAAAGGAGTAAAGACCGACGACCTTCCCCGACTTGTCCACGAGCGGGAGCTTGCCGACCTTGGCCTTGCGCATCATCTCGTAGGCCTTCTTGAGCGAGGTCTTCGCGTCGCCCGTGATCGGGCACGGCTGCATGACGTCCTTCAGCTTCATCGCGTTCATCGGGGCGAAGCGCATGTCGCTGGAGGTGATCATGCCGACGAGTTTGTTGTCCGCGTCGAGGACGGGGAAGCCGTTGAACTTCAGGCCCATGCGCTTCTTCTCGCTGCGGAGGAAGCTGATGTCGTCGTTCGCGTGGAAGCAGATGGGCTTTGCGATGAGTCCGTTCAGGTGGTTCTTGACCTTGGCGACCTGGGCGGCCTGCTCGTCTTCCTCCAGGTTCTTGTGGATGCAGCCGATGCCGCCGGCGAGGGCCATGGCGATCGCCATCGGGGCCTCGGTGACGGTGTCCATCGCGGCGGACATGAAGGGGACCTTCATGGTCGTGCGGGAGGTGAGCTTCGTCTCGAGCGAGGTGTCGTCCGGAAGGAAGTCGGCGTATTGCGTGACGAGCGTGACGTCGTCGTAGGTGAGGCCTTCGTAGGGGAAGGTCTTCATGAAGGAATCCATGTACTTGTTCATAATCCGCCCTTTTTACCTGTGCATTATACTCTTTTTGCCGCGTCGAATCAATGGGGCGGCGCATGTGAAAAGTAATGGGTTAGGTCGGTTGCGAATCTTCTGTTTGCCTTCCGTCGCGTCCCTCCCTTCGCTTGCCGACGTGCGGCGCGTTTCGGGGCAACGGTGCTCCCGCCTCCGGGCGGGCGACTTGGGCGTCCTGCGGCCGTGCGGTGTTGTCTCACACGGAGCCACGGAGGCACGGAGGTGGCTCCACGGATCTCACGGATTTACACGGATCTGGGCAAGCGGCGGTAGGGTCACGCGTCCCGCGTGACCGCGACACGATGTCGGCGGGCGAGCG
>CAVCXQ010000167.1:0-3449 GCA_963606275.1 uncultured Muribaculaceae bacterium
GCGGATCGTCGGCTAAACATTCCGTTTGATTTCGCGCCACGTAAAATGGTATACTCGCTCCAATAACGCATAAAAGCCTCGTTTTGACCTATGGACAAGCCCACCAACATCACGGACTACCTTCGGCAGATACGCGAGAGCGCCTGGAGCTCGCGCCAGCTCGGCGCGGAGTTCGAGCGCTTCGTGAAGCGCTACCTCAAGACCGAGCCCTACTACGCCTCGCAGTTCTCCGACGTCTGGCTCTGGAGCGAATGTCCGTTTGCCAAGGGCAACGACGTCGGGATCGACCTCGTGGCGAAGACGACCTTCGGCGAATACGTCGCGATCCAGGCGAAGTGCTATCAGCCCGGCACGCAGGTCGACAAGGCAGACGTCGACACGTTCCTCTCCGCGTCCGGCAAGCAGATCGCCCCCGACGGCAAGCCGACCTACTACTCCGCCCGCATCATCGTCGCCACGAACGACAACTGGACGTCCCACGCGTCGGAGGCCATCGTCGACCAGCAGATCCCAGTCACCCGCATCGGCCTCGCGCAGATCCAGAACTCCGCCATCGACTGGGAGAAGTTCTTTTCCGGCGCGAAGAGGAGCGTCGTCAAGAAGTCGCTCCGCCCGCACCAGGCCGCCGCCGTCAAGGACGTCGTCAAGGGCTTCGAGAAGCACGAGCGCGGCCAGCTCATCATGGCCTGCGGGACGGGCAAGACGTTCACCTCGCTCAAGATCGCGGAGAGGGTCTGCCCCGAGAACGGACGCGTCCTCTTCCTCGTTCCGTCGATCTCGCTCCTCGGCCAGTCGCTCCGCGAGTGGTGCGAACAGGCCGAGAGGCCGCTCACGGCCTTCGCCGTCTGCTCCGACGCCAAGGTGACGAAAGACCCCGACGACACCTCGCTCGCCGACCTCGGCTTCCCCGCGACCACGTCCGCCGCGCAGCTCGTCGCCTACGGGCGCAAATTGAAGAAGACCCCGCCTCCGGGGCTCACCGCCGTCTTCTCCACCTACCAGTCCATCTCCGCCGTCCAGGAGGCGCAGGCCGCCGGCGCGTTCGGCGCGTTCGACCTGGTCGTCTGCGACGAGGCGCACCGCACGACGGGCGCGATCTTCAAGGACCGCGACGAATCCGAGTTCGTGCGCGTCCACGACAAGGACTTCATCAAGGGCAAGAGACGCCTCTACATGACGGCGACGCCGCGCATCTACGGCGAGAACGCCAAGCGCAAGGCGGACGACGAGTTCATCGAGCTCTGCTCCATGGACGACGAGACGACGTTCGGCCCGGAGTTACACCACCTCACGTTCTCCGCCGCCGTCAAGGACGACCTCCTCACCGACTACAAGGTCCTCATCCTCGCCGTCGACGAGAAGGACATGCGCGACCTCGCCCTCGCCGACCGCGACGGCGACGGCGAGATCGACTCGGTCGACCAGCTCGCGAAGATCGTCGGCACCTGGAAGGGACTCAACAAGCGCATCTACAAGGACGACGCGCCGTTCCTCGGCGGCGACGTCCGCCCCATGCGCTCCGCCGTCGCGTTCACCTCCACCATCGCCGAGTCGAAGGCCTACACGGGCCAGTTCAACGCCGTCATCGAGGAGCACTTCGGCGAGGACGAGAACCTCCAGCCGGTCGAGATCCGCCACGTCGACGGCGGCATGAACGCGCTCTACCGCTCCCGCCAGCTCCAGTGGCTGCGCGAGGCGGACGAGACGACCGGCTGCCGCATCCTCTCGAACGCCAAGTGCCTCTCCGAGGGCGTGGACGTGCCGGGCCTGGACGCCGTCATCTTCCTCTCGCCGAAGAACAGCTTTGTCGAGGTCGTCCAGGCCATCGGGCGCGTCATGCGCAAGGCCCCCGGCAAGCAGCTCGGCTACGTCATCATCCCCGTCCTCATCCCCATGGGCATGGACGCCTCGGACGCCCTCTCCACCAACCGGCGCTTCAAGGTCATCTGGGACGTCCTCTCCGCCATCCGCTCCCACGACGACGCGTTCAACGCCCTCGACAACAAGGTCGACATCATCCGCGTCGAGCCGCCGAAGAAGTCCCGCAAGAAGCCCCCGAAGGAGGTCCCCGGCGAGGGCGGGGAAGGCGGCGACGACGGCGGCACGGACGACGAGGACCCGCCGCTGACCATCGACACAGAGCGCTTCAACGACTACAAGAAGGCGATCCAGGCGAAGCTCGTCAAGGCCTGCGGCGAGCACAAGTACTGGAGCGTCTGGGCGGCGGAGATCGCCGAGGTCGTGCGGACGCAGATTGCGCGCATCACCTCGCTCCTGAACGCGAAGGACTCGCCCTACGAGGCGGACTTCGCCCGCTTCCACGAGACCCTCCGGGCGAACCTCAACAAGTCCGTCACCCGCGACGAGGCGATCGCCATGCTCGCCCAGCAGCTCGTCTCCGCCCCGGTCTTCGACGCGCTCTTCTCGGACTACCAGTTCATCCGCAACAACCCGATCTCGAAGTCGCTCGAGCCCCTGCTCGCGCGACTCAACGAGAACGTCGACGGCAAGGACCGCGAGACGCTCGAGAAGTTCTACGAGTCCGTCCGCCACAAGGCGTCGGACAAGACGACGGCCGCGCAGAAGCAGGCCATCGTCGTGCAGCTCTACAACAACTTCTTCAACATCGCGTTCAAGGACACGGTGGAGAAGCTCGGCATCGTCTACACGCCCGTGCCGGTCGTCGACTTCATCGTGAAGTCCGTCGAGCGCGTCCTCAACCGGCACTTCAGCCGCTCCATCAGCGACCGGGGCGTCCACGTGCTCGACCCGTTCACGGGCACCGGCACGTTCATCACGCGGCTCCTGCAGAGCGGTCTCGTCAAGCCGAAGGATCTTCTCTACAAATACGAGAACGAGATCCACGCGAACGAGATCGTGCTGCTCGCCTACTACATCGCCGCCATCAACATCGAGAGCGTCTTCCACGACGCGATCGCCGACGGCAAGTTTCACCCATTCGACGGCATCGTGCTGACGGACACGTTCCAGCTCGGCGAGGAAGGCGCGGCGATTCCTGGTATCTTCCCCGAGAATTCCGAGCGCGCTCGGAAGCAGAAGAAGCTCGACATCCGCGTCATCATCGGCAACCCGCCGTATTCCGTCGGGCAGAAGAGCGCAAACGACAACAACCAGAACCTGACTTATCCCATTCTGGAAGAGCGAATCGACGCGACATACGCGCAGGGGAGTTCATCGGCGCTCAAGAAAGCGCTCTACGACAGCTACATCAAGGCGTTCCGCTGGGCGTCCGACCGCATCGGCGACGAGGGCGTCGTCGCGTTCGTCACCAACGGCGGCTGGCTCGACGCGCAGGCGATGAACGGCTTTCGCAAGTCGCTCGTCGAGGAGTTCGACCACGTCTACGTCTTCAATCTGCGCGGCAACCAGCGCACCCAAGGCGAAACGTCGCGCCGCGAGGGCGGCAAGATCTTCGGGCAGGGCTCGCG
>CAVCXQ010000168.1:0-3428 GCA_963606275.1 uncultured Muribaculaceae bacterium
CCAGTTCCCCAATTCGATTATTCGCCTATTCGATTATTCGCCTATTCGATTATTCGATTATTCAATTATTCGATTATTCGATTATTCGATTATTCGATTATTCGACTATTGCGCTACTCCTCAATCCCGTTCTGCTGGGCCACCAGCCACGCTCCCCCGTAGGTCTCGCGGAGCTTCGGCTTCTCGATCTTGCCCGTCGGGTTGCGCGGCACCTCCGCGAAGATCACCTTGCGCGGACGCTTGTAGCGCGGCAGCCCGAGGCAGAAGTCGTTGAACTCCCCCTCGGTCATCGTCATGCCGTCCTTGACGGACACGATGGCGGCGGCGATCTCGCCGAGCCGCTTGTCGGGGAGGCCGATCACCGCGACGTCCTTCACCTTCGGGTTGGCGCGGACGAAGTCCTCGATCTGCACTGGATACAGGTTCTCGCCGCCGGTGATGATGACGTCCTTGGCGCGGTCGACGAGGTAGATGAAGCCGCCCTTCTCCTCGGCCATGTCGCCGGTGAGGAGCCAGCCCGGCTCCTTCATGATCTCGGCGGTCGCCTCCGGGTTCTTGTAGTATTCGCGCATGAGGCCGGGGCCCTTGAGCGCGAGTTCGCCGACCTCGCCCGGCTTCACCGGCGTGACGCCGTCCTTGCCGACGATCTTCGTCTGCCATCCGTAGCCGGCGACGCCGATCGCGCCGACGTGGTCGATGTTCTCGACGCCGAGGTGCACGGCGCCGGGGCCCGTCGACTCCGAAAGCCCGTAGTTCGTGTCGTAGTCGTGGTGCGGGAAGACCTGCTTCCAGCGCCTGACGAGCGCGGGCGGGACGGGCTGGGCGCCGATGTGCATGAGCCGCCACTGGTCGAGGCGGTAGTCCTCGAGCTTCACCTCGCCGCGGTCGATCGCGTCCAGGATGTCCTGCGCCCACGGCACGAGCAGCCAGACGATGGTGCAGCGCTCCTCGCTGACGGCGCGGACGATCCACTCCGGCCTGACGCCCATGAGCAGGACGGAGCGGCAGCCGGCCAGGAGCGAGCCCATCCAGTGCATCTTCGCGCCGGTGTGGTAGAGCGGCGGGATGCAGAGGAAGCAGTCGTCGCGCGTCTGCCCGTGGTGGGCGCGCTCTGTCTTCGCGGCGTGCAGCAGGCAGCGGTGCTGGAGCACGATCGCCTTCGGAAAGCCGGTCGTGCCGCTGGAGAAGTAGATCGCCGCGTCGTCGTCCGGCGTCAGCGGCACGTCGGGACGCTTCGTGCTGCAGTAGCCGACCAGCCCGCGGTAGGGCTCGGCGAAGCTCGGGCAGTCGTCGCCGACGTAGAGGCGGACTCGGAGGCGCGGCACGCGGTCGACGATCTCCTCGACGCGCCCGACGAACGCCGGCCCGAAGACGAGCGCGTCGGCGTCCGAGAGCTCAAGGCAATACTTTATCTCCTCGGCGGTGTAGCGGAAGTTGAGCGGCACCGCCAGGCACCCCGCGCGAAGGACGCCGAAGTAGATCGGCAGCCAGTCGAGGCAGTTCATCAGCAGGATCGCGACCTTGTCGCCCTTGCGGAAGCCCCGCGAGAGCAGGAAGTTGGCGAAGCGGTTGGCCTGCTCGTCGAACTCCGCCCAGGTGATCTCGCTGCGGAACGCGGCGACCGGCGAGGACTCGATCAGCGAATACTCGCGCCACGTCGTGTGGCGGTTCTCGAGCTCCTGCGGGTTGATCTCGACGAGCGCGACGTCGTTCGGCCACTCCCGCGCGTTCCGCTCCAGGATCTCGGCGACGGTGTTGAAGTCCGGTTCCATTTTCATTTTCTCAATTTCGGCGAGGACGACCGACGGCGGCAAGGACGACCGACGGCGGACGACCGACAGCGGGATTTTTCGACATTAGACACTCGACACTCGACATTCGATTATTCAATTATTCGATTATTCGATTATTTCTCACAGCGCGGCGGCGGTCCACTTGATGTCGGCGAGGGCGTTCTTGGCCTCCTGGACGACGCGCGGGTCCTCGGAGTCCAGCAGCTTGGCGTACTTGTCGCTCTTGGCGGCGGACTTCACGGACGACACGTACCTGGCGCGCTTGGACTTGTCCTTCGGCCCGAAGGTGCGCATGTCCTTGGCCTTGCGGGCGAAGTCGACGAGCTCGGCGAGCTTCTTGACGTCGGGGACGGATAGCAGCTCACGCTCCTTGGCGGCGTATTCGGCCTTGAGCGTGGCGGCGAACTTCTTGTCCTTCTTCGCGGACTGGATCCGCAGGTAGGCGCGGCCGGGCAGGTTCTCGAGCTCGAAGTCGAGGAACCGCCGCCACTGCGCGACATCGCGCGGGGCCTCCATGTCGGTGAGGGCGACGACGACGGCCTCGGTCGCGTCCTTGACGTTGTGCCCGCGATAGACGACCTTGCCGGTCTCGTCGACGACGTAGATGAACGGGATCGCGTCGAACTTCGGCTCGCCGACGGCGAGCCCGGCGTCCTCGTAGACCGAATAGGTGATCTTGTTCTCCTTGACGAGGGCCTTCACCTGCTCGGCGTCGCCCCAGCCCTCGCAGTGTCCGCCGACGACGACGAACGGCTTCATCTTGAAGCTCTGCCAGAGCTTCTCGACGTCGGGGAGCGCGGCGCGGCAGGGCGGACACTTCGCGCCCCAGCGGTCGACCAGCACCACCTTGCCGCGCAGGTAGCCCTCGCTGGCCTTGCGTCCGCCGAGATGGTGCGCCTCGTCGAGGTTGCGCCACTCCACGGCAGTGGCCGAGAGGGAGAAGGAGGCGGCGGCGAAAAGAAAAAGGCTTTTCATCAGAGAGGTTTTAGGTTTCAGGTTTTAGGTTTAGGTTTTAGGGGGCGTGAGAGACATGAGAGGCGTCAGGGACTGGAGGCAAGAGACGGGAGAGACGGCCTCGCGTCTCTGTCGCCCCTCACGTCTCTCACGTCGCCTCTCACGTCTCTCATGTCACTTCTGTCGCTCACGTCTCTTCTCTCTCCATCTCCGAGGCCAGCCAGGGGATGGCCTTCTCGAAGCTGACGCCGTACCAGTGTCCGTCTTCCGTCGCCTCTATGGCGCGGCAGACGACGTCCGCCGCGAGCGCGGCCGCATCGGCCGCCGGACGGCCGCGCACGACCGCGCCGGCGAAGACGGACGCGAACACGTCGCCGGTCCCGTGGAAGGAGCGCGGAATCCGCTCGTTGAAGTCGTAGACGACCTTCGAGCCGTCCGACACCGCCGAGCCGAGCAGCCCCGGCTCGAAGCTCACGCCGGTGAGGACGACGTTCTTCGCGCCGAGCGCGTGGAGCGCGGCGATCACGTCCTCGATCTCGCCCTTCGAATAGCCCTCCAGCTTCGGCTTGCGTCCGACGAGGAGAGCGGCCTCGGTCAGGTTCGGGAGCGCGTAGTCGGCGCGCGCGACGAGCCGCGCCATCTTGGACGGGAAGTCCGGCGCGAAGCCGGCGTAGAGGACGC
>CAVCXQ010000169.1:0-3388 GCA_963606275.1 uncultured Muribaculaceae bacterium
CCTTGACCGCAAGATCGCGGGCTGGCTTGCAAGCGGCGAGTTCAACTCCGACGCCGACCTGGCCTTGACGAACATCGTCAGGGGCGCGGAGTGCTCCAGGACGGAGGCCGAGACGGCTGCCGTCTGGGAGCGTGAAATCTACTATCTTGTCCGCAGCCGTTTGGGAATCAACGTCGGCTTCAAGAAGGAGACCCCTGTCAGCGGCATCGTCCACGACTTTTCGGCACTTGCGAAGAGGCGAAGCGGGAGGGGGCGGCTGGACGCCGTCGTCAACGACCTTGTTATCGAATACAAGCATCATTCGCGCCTCGCAGACGACGTTCAGCGGCGCGAAGCGATTGCGCAGGTCTGCGACTATCTCGTCGCGATGCGCAAGGGCGACGGAATTTGCCGTTCGGCGATCCTGACGGACGGCATGAGCGTCGCCTATTTCTCGTTTTCGGGAGACGAGGTCCGGCACACGCAGCTGCGGATGATCGGCGTCGAGGACATCGAGACCGTCATCCGCGCGATCCTCGCCAACGGCGCCAAGAAATTCGATCCGGAGAATATCTCGCAGGACTTCTCCGTGTCCGCGCAGTCGCCGTCGGAGTCGAGGCGGCTGGCCGCGGCCTTTTTCGATGCGCTGACGACGCGTCCCACGCCCAAGACGGGAATGCTCTACGAGGAATGGAAAGGACTGATGCACCTTTCCGTCGAGGACTGCGGGAAAAGCACAGACATCGAGAAGAGGCGTCGCGACCTCTCGGCGATCTTCGACACGGACATCGACGACGCGGAGAGGGAATACAAGGCGCTCTTCGCCCTGCAGACCGCCTATTCCGTCATCGTCAAGCTCATCGCCTGCCGCGTCGTCGACGAACTGAACTACAACGACGACGCCCGGTCGTTCTGCGACCTCCTGGAGCTGACGTCCCCGAAGCTCCAGAACTTCCTGCAGATGATGGAGGACGGCTATTCGTATTCGAACATGGGCGTCCGGAACTTCCTTGAGGGCGACTTTTTCTCCTGGTATGCGGACGAGAGCCAGTGGAGACGGGACTTCTTTGCCGCGATCAGCAAGATCGTCGCGGCGGTTGACGAGTATTCGGCGTTCTCGCTGAACGTCCGCTATGAGCCGGTCGACGTGTTCAAAGACTTGTACATGGGGATCATCCCGCAGTCCGTCCGCCACTCGATGGGCGAGTATTTCACCCCCGAATGGCTCGCGGACGGCGTCGTGACCCGCTCGCTCAAGCTTCTGCCGTCAAAGGAGAAAGACGGCTGGAAGGCGGTCGACCCGTGCTGCGGGTCGGGGATCTTCCTGATGTCCCTGATCCGCCATGTCGTCGGCGACGTCGTCGTCGCGGACCTGAGCCGTCAGGAGCGGCAGCGGCTGGTCGACGAGGTGCTGTCCCGCGTCTACGGAATCGACATCAACCCGCTGTCCGTCCTGTCCGCCCGCGTCAGCTACTACCTGGCGCTCCACCGTCTCGGAAGCGTCGCGAACGTCGAGATCCCCGTCTACCTCGGGGACTCGGCCGTCATCCCGAAGTCGCGGCTCGTGGACGGCATCGACTGCTACGCCTATTCCGTCAACAACATGAAGTGCCGCAGCTTCGACGTCGTCCTGCCCAAGCGCTTCGTGCGGCGTGACGACTTCGGGAAGGTCATGAGCCGTCTGCAGGCGCTGGTCAAGGCGGAGAACGCGGACGCGCTCTGCCGGGTCTTCTTCGAGCGGCTGGACGAGGATGAACGCGGCTCGGCCGAGCTGACGCGGTGTATCCGCGAACTTGCCGAAAGCCTGGTCGAGCTGCACCGGCGGAAGTGGGACGGCATCTGGATCCGCATCGCCATGAACTTCATGCTGATCGCGCGAATGGAGTCCTTCGACCTGATCGTCGGCAATCCGCCCTGGGTGAAGTGGGAGCACCTGCCGGAGGCCTACACGCAGAAGGTCAAGTCCTTCTGCGACGTCCGGCACATCTTCTGCAACGACGGCGGCGTCTTCGGCGGCGCCCAGCTGAACATCTGCGCCCTGATCGCCAACGTCACCGCGTCCAACTGGCTGAAGGAGGACGGCATCCTGTCGTTCCTGATGCCGGACAGCATCATGTCGCAGAACTCCTACGAGGAATTCCGCAACTTCTACCTCGCAGGAGACAAGGAACGGCGTCTTTATCTGCAGGCGATCGACCGCTGGCTTCCGCCGCTGCGTCCGTTCCGCGTCGGCGGCAAGGTCGTCTCCCAGGACTTCAACACGTATTACTACGGCTCGCGCCTCGTCGACTACGCCAAGGGCGTGCCCGTCCGGGAACTGACGCGGACGTCCCGCACGTCGGACGAGGCGATCAACGCGTGCGCCGACTTCCCGACCGCGAAAAGGCTTCTCGTCGAGGGCGAAGGCGTCGCCCGGCAGCTGTCGCGGCAGTCGACGGCGTTCACCTACGACTCGTCAAGCCATGACTTCGGATTGATCGTCGGTCCGTCGGACTACCTCTACCGGACGGGCGTGGAATCGACCCCGTTCGAGGTCTTCAAGATGATTTCCGCCGGGCCTTCGTCCGACGCGGGACATCACCGCTTCCGGAACAAGGTCTTGAAGACGTCGCGCTACAAGGTCGACGACATCCCGACGCAGGGGTGGAACTTCACGACGACGCATCTCTACCCAATGCTGGAAGGCCCGAGCGTGAAGCCGTTCTCGTTCGACTGCGGCGAGAACTACCATGTCGTCCCGTACGATCCGCACGACACGTCCAAGCCGGTTTCCTTCGAGACCCTGGCGGCGAACGACCCGGAGCTGGCGGACTACTTCGCGTCGCACCGCCGCCTGCTGGACATGCAGTCGGACAAGAGCAAGATGATGCATCGCGGCGGCGCATTCTACGCCCTGTCGAAGATCGGGCCCTACACCTTCGCCCCGCACATGGTCGCGGCGCGCGACAACACCTACTTCTGCGCGACCGTCGTCCGCGACACGAAGACCGCCTGGGGAGAGGTCAAGAAGACGATCTGCGTCAAGCACACGATCATCATCAGCCAGGACAGGAGCGGACGCTTCATCACGGAGGACGAGGCGCACTACGTCAACGGCGTCCTCAACAGCTCGATCGTGCACGACTACATCCACAGCACGTTCAAGGCGAACGGCTTCAGCCTGAACAAGTCGAAGCTGTTCCTGCCCCAGTATCGGGAAGGCGAGCGGCTGTTCGAGGCGATAGCCGAGCTCTCGAAGAGGGCAACGGCGGAGGAAAGCTTCCGCCGCGAGGCGCCGGACGCGCTGACGAAGGCCTACGTCGCCCTGTGCAGGAGGTTCAACAAATGACTTGCTTGAGAGGAGTGCCATGAGAACAGTCAAGAGTCCGTTTCGGTTCAAGGGCGGGGTGCATCCCGACTACAACAAGGA
>CAVCXQ010000170.1:0-3329 GCA_963606275.1 uncultured Muribaculaceae bacterium
GAATAATTGAATAATCGAATTAGCGAATCAGCGAATTTTTGAAATTCAGCGAATTTTTGAAATCTGAGATCTGAAATCTGAAATTATGAAAACAAAAAACCTGACCCTTCTCCTCGGCACGGCAGTCGTCCTCGGCGGCGCGGCGTTCCTCCTTCAGCGCGGCTCGCGCCCCGCCTCCGCGCAGCTCAACGGCAAGTCCGTCCTGCCAGGCCTTCGCGTCGCCGACGTCGCCCGCGTCGAAGTCGGCGACGGCAAGCTGACGCTCGCCGCCTCGGCGGACGGCTGGAAGGTCGAGTCGCTCCACGGCTACCCCGCCGACCGCGAGAAGATCGCCGAGAACCTCCTCAAGCTCGCCGATCTCAAGGTCGGCCAGGTCGCGCGCGGACGCTCCCTCGGCGCCGCGACCAAGGTCTCCCTAAAGGACGCCGCCGGCAAGGAGCTCGCCGCGCTCTCCCTCGGCGACAAGCACGTCAAGAAGGCCTCCGGACAGGCCGCGATGTTCGGCGGCGGCGGATATCCCGACGGACGCTACCTCGCCTTCCAGGGCGAGACCGTCCTCGTCAAGGACACGCTCGACGCCTTCGACGGCGACGTCAAGTCCTGGTGCTCCACCCGCATCGCGTCCGTCCCGTCCGACCAGGTCACCGCCGTCTCCTTCAGACACGGCGACGAGACCGTCGAGTTGACGAAGGGCACGAACGACGTCTGGACTCTGAGGGGCCTGACGGACAAGGAGGAGCTCGACGCGTCGAAGACCTACTCGCTCGACTCGGCGCTGTCGTATCTCGACTTCACGTCCGTCGCCGACCCGAAGCTCACCGAGGCGGAGCTGGGTTTCGCGACGGGCTTCGTCTACACGGCGACGCTGAAGGAAGGCACGAACGTCGTCACGCGCACGGCGACGGTGGGCAACGCGGTCAAGGACGGCACCGACCGCTACGTCAGGCTGGACGACGGCAAGTGGGTCTACACGGTCTCGTCCTACGCGGCCGGGAGCATGATGAAGACGCGCGCCGACCTCGTGAAGGCGAAGGAGAGCCCGAAGCCGGCTGAGGACGAACCGAAGAAGGAATAGCGGCTTCATGACAGGCTCCGCGTCGGACGCGACGCGGGCTCTTGCGCAGCGAGGCGCTGCCGGTCGATCGCCGGCGGCGCCTTCGTTTTTGCTCTTCGACAGGCTCCGGCCCGGCGACGCTACCTTACGAAAATCGTAAGGTAGTCGTAAGGTAGTCGTAAGTTTTCTTTCAGATTTTTTTGCGATAATTCCCGCGTCTTCCACGAGGAAGGCGAAAGGGAGGTTGAAGATGCTGGCTAAATGCTATTCGGGCGCGATCAGCGGGGTCGACGCGCAGACGGTGGAGATCGAGGTCTACTCGGCGGTGGGGACGTCGCAGTTCGCGATCGTCGGGCTCCCCGACACCGCCGTCAAGGAGGCGAAGGACAGGATCCCGACCGCGCTCAAGAACCAGGGGCTCGCCTCGCGCAAGGAGTTCGACGTCACCGTCAACCTCGCGCCGGCCGACGTCCGCAAGGAAGGCCCGATCTACGACCTTCCGATCGCCGTCTGCCTGCTGAAGGCCACCGGGCGCATCCGCAACGAGCGCCTCGACGAATGCGCGCTCGTCGGCGAGCTCGCGCTCTCCGGCGAGGTCAGGCGCGTGCGCGGCATCCTGCCGATGGTGATCGAGGCGCGGCGCATCGGCTGCCGCGCCGTCATCGTCCCGGCGGAGAACGTCGAGGAGGCGAGCGTCGTCGAAGGCATCGACGTCATCCCCGTGGAGACCCTCCAGGACGCCGTGCAGTATCTCAACGGCGAGCTGGCGATCGAGCCGCGCCGCACCGACCTCGCCTCGCTCGTCGCCGCCGACCGCGACGGCGGCGACGACTTCGCCGACGTCAAGGGACAGGATCAGGCGCGGCGCGCGCTCGAGGTCGCCGTCGCCGGCGGGCACAACGTCCTCATGGTCGGCAGCCCCGGCTCCGGCAAGACCATGCTCGCCAGGCGCATACCGTCCATTCTGCCGCCGCTCACCGTCGCCGAGGCCCTCGAGGTCTCGCGCATCCACTCCGTCGCCGGCGCGGCGAAAGGCGGCGGCCGCTTCGTCACCCGCCGCCCCTTCCGCGCCCCCCACCACACCGTCTCCTCCATAGGTCTCCTCGGCGGCGGACAGCACCCCGTCCCCGGCGAGGTCTCGCTCGCCCACCGCGGCGTCCTCTTCCTCGACGAGTTCGCCGAGTTCCCGCGCTCCGCCCTGGAGGTGCTGCGCCAGCCGCTCGAGGACGGCCACGTCTGCGTCTCCCGCGCCGCCGCCGCCTACGACTACCCCTCGCAGTTCATGCTCGTCGCCGCCATGAACCCATGCCCCTGCGGATACTACAACGACCCGACCCACGCCTGCCGTTGCTCGCAGAACTCCATCATGAAGTACCAGAGCCGCGTCTCCGGCCCTCTCCTCGACCGCATCGACATCCAGGTCGAGGTCCCGCCCGTCGACGTCCGCGACCTCCCCTTCGCCGAGCCGGGCGAGCCGAGCGCCGCGATACGCGAGCGCGTCCTCGCCGCCCGGGAGGTCCAGGCCCGGCGCTACCGCGACGTCCCCGGCGTCTACGTCAACGCCCAGGCGAAGAGCCGCGACCTCCCCGACATCTGCCGCTTTTCGCGCAAGGAGCGCGAGGCGCTCGTGCGCATCATCGAGCGCCTCCGGCTCTCCGCCCGCGCCTACGACAAGGTCCTCCGCGTCGCCCGCACCCTCGCCGACCTCGCCGGCTCCGAGGACGTCCTCACCGACCACGTCAACAACGCACTCGTCTACCGGCGTATGGACAACGAGGAGAACACCTTCTGGATCTGATCCGTGCGCAATCGATGCGCGGGAACAGGAGAAAACGCAAACACGAAAGGAAAGGAACACGAACATGGACTACACCAGCAACAGACCAGACCTGAGCGGAGCCCCCGCCGCCGGGCAGCCGCAGGCCGCAGGCCGCTCCGGAGCCGCCGTCGGCGTCTACCGCCCGAGCCTGACGTTCTACCACCCGAACGCCAAGGGCACCGGCTGCGCGCTGTCGATGGACCTCCACCCGGCGCACGACGGCGTCGACGGATGCTTCATGATGCGCGTCGCCTGCCAGTCCGCCGTCGGCGACCCCCGCGCGGCAAGGCCGACCTTCGCCCGCTTCGACTGGGAGCGCTCGATCCGCGTCAAGCTCGACTTCAACGACCTCTGCCAGATCCTGCAGGTCTTCCGCGGCGCAAGCGAGTCGATCGCCGACGGACGCGGCCTCTACCACCGCTCGCCGAAGGCCGCCACCCGCATCGTCCTCAGGCA
>CAVCXQ010000171.1:0-3325 GCA_963606275.1 uncultured Muribaculaceae bacterium
AGCCCTGCATGACGATCGGGCCCTTGACCTGGATCTCGCCGACGCCGTTCTCGTTGCGGTCCGCCAGGCGCACCTCGATGCCGCCGATCGCCGGCCCGATGGTGCCGAACTTGATCACCTCCGGCGGGCAGACGGACACGATCGGCGAGCATTCGGTAAGCCCGTAGCCCTCGAGGAAGCGGACGTGGATGCGCTTGAAGCACTCCATGACCGGGCGCGGGCACGGGGCGCCGCCGGTGATGAAGAAGCGGAGGCGTCCGCCGAGGCGGAGCTTCACCATGTGCATGACCGGCCCGCGGAGCCCGACCTTCATGAGGATCTGCGCGAGCTTCGACTTGCGGAGGCCGGACTCGATCTTGTCGTGGAGCTTCTCGGCGAGAAGCGGGACGCCGCAGAGGACGGTCGGACGCAGGTCGCGGATGTCCTGGCCGACGGTGCGCAGCGACTGGCAGAAGCCGAGCGACGCGCCCTTCATCGTCGCGGCGATGAAGTTCGCCGAGAACGAGAAGGCGTGGAAGAGCGGCAGGACGACGAAGAACGAGTCCCTGTGGGTGACGTTGCCGAAGAGGCGGTAGGCGCCCTCCAGGTCGGCGATGAAGTTCGCGTGGGTGAGCATCGCGCCCTTGGGGCGGCCCGTCGTGCCGGAGGTGTAGATGATGGAGGCGACGTCGCCAGGCTCGGCGACGTGCGCGTCGTACCAGCGTCCGCCGCCGGCGACGCGCAGGCTCTCGTAGCCGACGACGTCGACGCGCCCGTCGATCTTCTGGCCGGGGTTGATGACGCCGCCGACGACCACGACCGCGCGCAGGTGCGGGAGCCCGCCGGCGATGGTCATCATCATCTTCAGGTGCTGCGGGTCGGTCGTGACCACGCGGACCTCGGCGTCCTTCAGGATGTAGGCGACCTCGTCGTTGTGGAGCTTCGGGTCGATCGGCACCACCGAGGCGCCGGTGCCCGCCTGGGCGAGATACGCCTCGATCCACGTCGGCGAGTTGGGCAGGACGATCGCGGCGTTCTCGTCGCGCGGCTTCAGCCCGAAGCGCGTCCCGTAGCCCTCGGCGACCTCGCGCACGCCGCGCAGCCCCTCGGCGTAGGTGCGCGTCCGCCAGCCGGCGCCGTCGTTGAACCTGAAGAGCGGCGCGGCAGGAAGCTCGCGCGCCCATTTCTCGACCAGTCCGCGAATTGTCATCTCGAAAGTCCTTTCAGGAAGTCTCACCCGGGCGTCCGCCGCCGCCTAGCGGCGGAGCGCGTTGACGGCGCGGCGGATGTCGCCGGCGCGGTCGCTTCCGCCCTCTCGCTCGACGACGTAGTTGCCGTCGTAGCCCATCGCCTCGAGCTCGGACACGAACACGTGGCCGCCGACCTCGCCGCAGCCCCACGGCACCTCCGTGCCCCAGGTCCCCGGCTTCGACGTCGCGCGCGCGTCCTTCACGTGCACCTGGCGGATCCACGGGTAGAGCGTCCGCAGCGCCTCGCGCGGCTTCCCCTTCCCGTAGAGGATCATGTTCGCGGGGTCGAAGTTGATGCCCACGCCAGGCACGTTCTCCATGAACGCCGCCAGGTCCTCCGCCGTCTCCTGTCCGGACTCGAGGATGAGCGTGACGTCGTGCCTCGCGCACTCGTCGCGCATCCACTTCACGCGCTCGACGAACTTCGCCAGCGCCGCCGGGTCGGACTCGTCGAGGAAGCCCGCGTGCGTCGACATGTACTTGCAGCCGAGCTCCTTCGTCAGGCGGGCCCCCTCGGAGACGATCTTCTTGTTCGCCTCCCAGTGCTCGTCGGGGACGATGCCGCCGGTCCTGCGGATGGACTCGAGCGTCGTGTAGTCCTCGCCGACGGTGCCGACCATCGTGGACATCAGGACCCACTCGCCGCTGGCTATCTTCTCCTTGACGAACTTGAGCGCGTCCGCGCCCTCGGCCGCGCCGTGGCGCTCGTCGGGGGCGATGAACGGCCCGAGCGCGAGGTGGATGCCCTTCACGCCGGCCTTGTCCATGGCGGCGGCGACGTCCTTCATCGGCAGCCGCCAGCTCCAGCTGCAGACGCCGATGCGCTCGGACGGCATTCCGACGCGCGCGGGCGCGCTGACGCAGCCGACGACGGCGAGCAACGCCGCCGCGGAAATGACGCTGAAAAACCTTCTGATGCCAGTTTTCATGTTCATGCCTCGAATTATACCACTAAATCGCCTTCAGAGGAAGGGGAGACCTCCTCCTCCGCCGACACCTCGCCGAGCGTCTTCGTCCCAGACAGCAGCGAAACCACCTGCCGCTGCACCTCGGCCAGGTTCTCCAGCCTCAGGCGCGGGTCGAGGATGACGAAGGTGTCGCCCTGCTTGCGGTCCTCGTAGACGCGGCGGATCTCGCGCACGTCTCCCTCGCCGACCTCCTTGGCGTCGCGCTCGACCAGGATCTTCGCGCGCTCGAGCATGACCGCCAGGACGTAGACGACGTTCTTCATCGCCGGGTCGTCGAGCGTGACGAGCTGGCGCAGGAGCTCGCCGGCGTCCTCCTTCTTCACCGGCTCCTTCTTCTCCTCGCGCACGGGCGCGGCGTAGACGCCGTCCCAGAGCGAGAACGGCTCCCAGTCGCGCTCCGCCGTCTTCCAGCACTCCGGGTGGCAGTCCCAGCGCTCGTAGCCGCCGGAGACCTCGCGCAGCGCGGAGACGACCGGCGACTTGTCCACCAGCGGCCTGTGGCAGACGGTGCAGACGTGCCCGCGCGAGCGGATGTTCCAGTCCTGCGACATTGCTACTTCTTCGCCTCCTTGCGGGCGCGGTGGCTTACGACGATGCGCTTGACCGCGAAATAGGTGATCGGGGTGAGGACGATGGCGAGCAGGAGCCCGCCGAGGAAGAAGGATGCCATCGCCTCGGCGCCGAGCTTGCGCACGGCCTCCCACGTCCATTCGACGTCCATGAGGTTGGTGAGGGACAGCGAGCCGCCGAAGAGGGCCTTGTTGACGAGCCAGGTCTGGGCGGGGTAGATGAACCAGATGGTGACGGGGTTGGTGAGCAGGGTGCCGAGGGTGGCCCCGACCTTGGAGACGCGCATCATCAGCGCGAGGGGGACGGACACGAGGAGCTGGAGTCCGAACGGGACTGCGCAGCCGACGAACATCCCGAGGGCCCAGCCGGCGGCCACGTCCTCGGGCGGCAGCGGGTCGCCGACCATCCTCTCGCGCAGCGCGCGCCAGGCCCCCGCGAGGCCTCCTCTCTTCGTCTCTTCCTTCGCCATAGGCCGATAGTATACCATTTTTCCCCGACGGCGTAGGCGTCGTCCGACTCGGCGGGGCCCGCGAAAAACCTCGGAGCGGTCGCGGGCTC
>CAVCXQ010000172.1:0-3305 GCA_963606275.1 uncultured Muribaculaceae bacterium
TTTTGGTTGTTTGTCTGCGTATTCTACCAAAATCCCGCCGCCTATGGCAAGCGGGGTGCGAGACTTTGGCGAAATCCTCATACGCCGAGCGGACGGATGGGCGACGACTACAAGACGCTCGGCAAGCTGATGGCGCTCGACGTCGCCTACGGCGTTCGCGGCGTTTCGCGTGTCAAAAGACACGGCAAGAGAATAGCCGTCCACTAAGAACTTGCAAGAGCCGGGCTATTGTCTTGTCAGCGCAACCGACTAGGCGGGCGCGGAGGCGGCCTTCCACTCCGTGAACGTCCCGCCGGCGATGGCCTCTCGCATCTCGCGCATGAACTCGTTGAGCCGCCAGACGTTGTGGATGGTCAGGAGCCGCAGCCCCAGGATTTCGCCGCAACTCAGGAGATGCCGCACGTAGCTGCGCGAGAAGTTCCGGCAGCAGTAGCACTCGCACCCATCCTCTACCGGGCCCTGGTCGAACGCCCACTTCGCCGCCTTGATCGCCACGTTGCCCTTGCGCGTGATCGCCGTGCCGTGCCGCGCGATGCGCGTCGGGATCACGCAGTCGAACATGTCCACCCCGCGCGCCACGCACTCCGCCATCTGGCGCATCACCCCAAGACCCATGACGTAGCGCGGACGCTCCCTCGGCAGGAAAGGGACGCTCGCCTCGACGGCCTGGTACATGAGCTCTTCCGGCTCGCCGACGGACACCCCGCCGACCGCGTAGCCGTCGAAGCCGATCTTCACCAGCTCCTCCGCGCAGCGCCGGCGGACGTCGTCGTAGACGCCTCCCTGGACTATGCCGAACACCTGCTGTCCGTCGGCGTGCGGGGCATCCTTCGACCGCCGCGCCCAGCGGATCGTCCGCTCGACGGACGCGACGGCGCGTTCGCGGTCGCACGGATAGGGCAGGCACTCGTCGAACACCATCGCGATGTCGGAGCCGATCGTCCGCTGCATCGCCATCGACTCCTCCGGGCCGAGGAAAAAGGCGTGTCCGTCGATGTGGGAGCGGAAGTGGCACCCCTCCTCGGTGAACTTGCGCATCTTCGCGAGCGAGAACACCTGGAAGCCGCCGGAGTCGGTGAGGATCGGGCCGTCCCAGCGCATGAACTTGTGGAGTCCGCCGGCGGCGGCGATGACCTCGGGCCCCGGGCGGAGCATGAGGTGGTAGGTGTTGCCGAGAACGACCTGAGTCTTGAGCTCGACGAGGTCGCGTGGCTCGAGGGCCTTCACCGTGCCGAGGGTGCCGACGTCCATGAACGCGGGCGTCTCGACGACGCCGTGCGCCGTCGTCAGCCGCCCTAGCCGCGCCTGGGTGCGGTCGTCTTCCTTCAAAACCTGAAACATGCCGCATATTCTACCAAAAACGCGGCGCGCCGGACGAAAGCGCGAGGAGTGTGGCGACGGTTCGCTTGCCGACGTGCAACGCGCTTCGGGGCGCGGCGTATGGTATAATTCGCGGCATGGAGAAGCTCGAGATAGACGTCAGCCCGGCGCAGGGACATGCGCCAGCGGCCAGGATCGCGGGGCGGGAATGGCGATGAGCGCAGTCCAGGCCTGCACGATGGCCTGCGTGGCCCTGCTGCTCGGCGCGCTCGCGGTTCGCCGCCGCGAATGGCGCGGCGGACTGCTCGCGATGGCGTTCGTCTTCCTGGGCATCGCCGTGGACGAACTCGGCCCGGTCTGGACGTTCGCGTCGCTTGCCGACATGGACGAGCCTGAAGTCGTCCCGATCGCCGTCTCGCTCGTGCTGGCGGCCGCCTGCGCCGCCACGTGGCGTGGCTCGACGACGGCGGCATTCGCCGAGGTCGTCCGCAACCGGCGGTTCTTCCTCCTTGTCTGGGGAATCCTGTTCGTCTCGGTCTTGCCGAACGCCGCCAAAAGCCGCCATCTCTGGGACCTGCTGGCTCCGGGACTGAACGCAACGCGCGGTCTGCGCAACCTGGCGAAAGAGATGACGCAGGCGTTCGGGCATTTCCTCCTGCTCAACTGGGTCGTGCTCTTCATCAAGGACGAATGGGACTGCTTCGTCCATCGCGTTTCGCCGCACGAGCACCTCCTGCGCGAGCACGAGCTTGTCGAGATCGGGCGGGGGGCGCGGCGCGTCTGCTACCGGATCGGCGACACGGGGTTCTGCGTCAAGTTCCTGCGGGACCCGTCGGACGGACAGTCCGAGCGGAAAGTCGGCTGGCGCTTCCGGCAGATGCTGAAGAACGGACGCTTCAACCGTCGGCTGAACGTCAACAGCCTGGAGGCGGACGCCATGAACAGATACCGCCGGGAGGCGGGTCCGCTCGTCGCGTCCGCGTTTCCGGAGACGGTCGAGGTCGTCTTCGACGAGCGACGCGGCTACGGCGTCCTGATGTCCTGCCTGGCGAATGCGGACGGTTCGCGGGTCATCCGGGCAGAATACGAAATGGCGAAGCGGCGCGACCCGGCCTTCGCGGCCGCCTGCTGCCGGCGGCTTGCCGCGCTGTTCGAGGAGCTGATCGCGGCCGCGGCGCCGTTTTTCGAGCCGGCGAACGTGCATGTCCAGTTCCTGTCGGACGGCACGTTCCGCCTGCGGCTCATCGACTTCGAGCCGGTCGACAAGAAGCTCGTCCCGCTCGCAGAATGGCTGCCGCTCGCCAGGCGGATGAACCTGCGGCGCAAGGCCGACCGCTACCTGGAGGACCTCCGCCGGCAGCATGGCGTCGCGGACGATGGCCCAGGAGCTGATTTGCTATAATACGCGGCATGGAGAAGCTCGCGACAGACACTTACGACTTCGAGAAGCTGGTCCGCAACGGGTTCACCTATGTGGACAAGACCGACCGCCTCTTGCCGCTCGTCGACATGTCGATCGGCTTCCAGTTCTTCATCGCGCGTCCGCGCCGCTTCGGCAAGTCGCTCACCGTCTCGACGCTGCAGGCGCTCTTCGAGGGACGCCGCGAGCTCTTCAAGGGTCTCTACATCGAGCCGCTGTGGGACTGGTCGAAGAAATGGCCCGTCCTGCGCCTCGACCTCAGCGACGCCCAGCCGGAGCGCGTCGAGGGCTTGCAGTCGGCTCTGTCCTCGTCGCTTGAAGACGAGGCGCGGCGCAACGGCGTCCCGCTCCGCGTCGGCGAGTCGGCTGCGATCACGTTCAAGAACCTCATCGTCGACCTCGCGGCGAAGTCGAAGGACGGGCAGATGGTCTTGCTCGTCGACGAATACGACAAGCCGCTCCTGAAGAAGCTGAACACGCCGGACGTCCTCCCGTTCCGCGACGCGCTCAAGGAGTTCTATTCCGTCATCAAGAAGACGGAGGGCCTGCAGCGCTTCGCGTTCAT
>CAVCXQ010000173.1:0-3300 GCA_963606275.1 uncultured Muribaculaceae bacterium
AGCTTCGAGATGCCGAACATCTTCGCCACGGCCTTCGCCGCGAGCTGCTGCTCCTTGCGGACGACGAGGACGATGCGGTCGATGTCCGCGCAGCGCTCGAACGCGAGGAGCGACCACGCCACCACCGGCTTGTCCACCAACGAGAGGAACGCCTTGTCGACGTTCGCGCCCATGCGCTCCGACTTCCCGGCCGCCAGTATTATCGCAGTAGTCATGATTACGCCAGCCCCTTTCCGCAGCATTTCTTGTATTTCTTGCCCGAGCCGCACGGACACGGGTCGTTGCGCCCGACCGCCGCGCCCGCCGCAGGGGCGGGACGCGCAGGCGAAAGGTCTAGTCCGGACACGGGCCGCACGCCCGCCGCCGCGCGGTTCTGGTTCATCATCGCCGCGAACACGTCCCCGATGGTCTTGGGAGAAGAAGAGCCCTCCGCACTTCTTCCTTCCGCACTTCTTCCTTCTTCCTTCTTCCCTCTTCCTTCTCCCGCCGGCGACGTCTCGTCGCCGTCGAACGCGGCCTGGTTCGTCTGGACCTGGGCGAGGCGGTTGAACGCGGCCTGGAGGCGCGCGGCGGTGGCGCTGCGGAACTCGGCGCCGACGACCTTCGACTTGATCGTGGTCATCAGCGTCTCGAACATCCCGAACGCCTCCTTCTTGTATTCGATCAGCGGGTCGCGCTGGCCGTAGGCGCGGAGGTTCACGCCGGTGCGGAGGTCGTCCATCGCGCGCAGGTATTCCTGCCACTCGCGGTCGATGACCTGGAGGAAGACGCCGCGCTCCATGTAGGGCAGGACTTCCTGGTCCTCTCCGGCGCACTTCGTCTCGTAGGCCTCCTCGACGCGCTTCATCACGAGAGCCCCGATTTCGGCGGGACGGCCGACAAGGGGCTTCAGCTCCTCTTCCGTCACCGTGATCGGGAAGGTGACGCCGAGCCAGTTCATGAAGTCGATGAGCGAGGCGTCCTTCTCGTCCGAGAGATACCGCTCGGCCTGGGTGAGCACGAGGTCGTTCATCACGTCGAGGATGAGGTCGTGCACGGCTTTCGGCTCGCCGTTGAGGACGCGGCCGCGCAGCTCGTAGACGACGGAGCGCTGCTTGTTCATCACGTCGTCGTATTCGAGGGTGCGCTTGCGGACGGCGAAGTGCTGCTGCTCGACGCGGCGCTGGGCGGTCTCGACGGAGCGGTTGAGCCACTTGTGCTCCATGACCTCGCCCTCCTTGAGGCCGAGGCGCTGCATGATGCCGGAGATGCGCTGCGAGCCAAAGAGGCGCATGAGCTTGTCTTCGAGCGAGATGAAGAACTGGGAGCTGCCGGGGTCGCCCTGGCGCGAGCAGCGGCCGCGCAGCTGGCGGTCGATGCGCCGCGACTCGTGGCGCTCGGAGCCGATCACGTGCAGGCCGCCGACCTCGGCGACGCCCTCGCCGAGCTTGATGTCCGTGCCGCGGCCGGCCATGTTCGTCGCGATCGTCACCGCGCCGCGCTGGCCCGCGAGCGCGACGATCTCCGCCTCGCGCGCGTGGTTCTTCGCGTTCAGGACCTCGTGCGGGACATGCGCGAGCTTGAGCATCCGCGAGATGACCTCCGACGTCGCGACCTCCACCGTGCCGAGGAGGACGGGCTGCCCCTTCGCGTGGCGCCGCTCGACGTCCGCGATGATCGCCTTGAACTTCTCGCGCTCGGTGCGGTAGATCTGGTCGTTGCCGTCCACGCGGTTCACCGGGCGGTTGGTCGGGATCGAGACCACGCCGAGCTTGTAGATGTCCTTGAACTCGCGCGCCTCGGTCTCCGCCGTGCCGGTCATGCCGGAGAGCTTCTTGTAGAGGCGGAAGTAGTTCTGGATCGTGATCGTCGCGAGCGTCTGCGACTCCTTCTCGATCTCGACGCCCTCCTTGGCCTCGACGGCCTGGTGGAGGCCGTCCGACCAGCGGCGGCCGGGGAGGACGCGCCCCGTGAACTCGTCGACGATGTAGACGTGGTTGTCCTGAACGACATACTCGACGTCCTTCTCGTAGAGGCAGTAGGCGCGGAGGAGCTGGTCGACGACGTGGACGCGGTCGGACTTCTCGGCGAACGCGGCCTGCGCGTCGCGGCGCCTCTCGACGCGCTCGGCGTCGGTGAGCGTCTTGTCGCCGTCGATCGCGGACATCTGCGCGGCGAGGTCGGGGAGGACGAACATCTGCGGGTCCTGCGGGCAGATCTTCTCGCAGCCCTTGTCGGTGAGCGCGACCTCGCGCGTCCGCTCGTCGATCGTGAAGTAGAGCTCGTCCTTCAGCTCCCGCGCGCGCTCCTTGCGCATCTCGGAGAGCATCTGCATCTCGACGTCCTCGTGGTGCCGGCGGAGCTCCGCGTTCTCCAGCAAATGCCGGAACTGCTTGTGGCGCGGCATCGAGTGGTAGACCTGGTAGATCTTCTCCTTGAAGCCGTTGACGTCGCCCGCGTCGATCGCCTTCTTCGCCTGCTGCATGAGCTCGTTGCACATCGCGGTCTGGACGCGCACGATGGACGAGACGAGCGGGTTGAGCTCGACGTAGACGTGCGCCGTCGAGATCGTCGCCGGGCCGGAGATGATGAGCGGCGTGCGCGCCTCGTCGATCAGGATCGAGTCCACCTCGTCCACGATCGCGAAGGCGTGGCCGTTCTGCACGACCTGGCTCGGCTGCTGGGCCATGCCGTTGTCGCGCAGGTAGTCGAAGCCGAACTCGCTGTTGGTGCCGTAGGTGATGTCGCAGGCGTATTGGGCGCGGCGCTCCTCGGAGTCCATCGAGTTCTGGATGCAGCCGACGGTGAGGCCGAGGTAGCGGTAGAGGTGGCCCATCCACGCGGCGTCGCGGCGGGCGAGGTAGTCGTTGACGGTGACGAGCTGGACGTTCTTCCCGGAGAGGGCGTTGAGGTAGAGCGGGAGCGTCGCGACGAGCGTCTTGCCCTCGCCCGTCTGCATCTCGGCGATCTTGCCCTGGTGGAGGACGATGCCGCCGAGGAGCTGGACGTCGAAGGGGACCATGTTCCAGGTCAGGACGTGGCCGCAGACCTCCTCGGTCGTGCCGACGAGGTGGCGGCAGGCGTTCTTCACGAGGGCGAACGCCTCCGGCAGGATCTGGTCGAGCGTCTCGCCCTTGGCGACGCGGTCGCGGAACTCCTGCGTCATGCGCGGGAAGTCCTCGTCCGAGAGGTTCCTCTTCTGGTACTCTTCCTCGATCCGGTTGATTTCGCGGACAATCGGCCAGAGCCGCTTCAGCTCGCGGTCGTTCTTCGTGCCGAAAAGAATCTTCAACAGGTTCATATTGGGCGTATTATAGCAAA
>CAVCXQ010000174.1:0-3255 GCA_963606275.1 uncultured Muribaculaceae bacterium
GGAGCGCGTGGCCGGCCTTCCTGTTCGTCTCGGAGGCGATGGGCGTCAGGCCGACGTCCGACGGCTGGGCTGCATACGAGACGAAGCCCATTCCCGGCGCGGAAGGCATGAAGGCATCCGTGCCGACGCCAAGAGGGACGCTGGAATTCTCCGTCCCGGACGCCGCGAGGGAGAACTGAATGGTGATGCTGGGCATGAACGCGGCGAGGGGCGCCTGACGGCGCGTCCGCCGCCTCCTGCGACTGCTCTTCCGCCGCGCCATGACGTGACAAGGGGGCAAGTAGTGCCCTAAAAACGCCAGCCGGTTTTTTTACACAGAGGCACAAAGGCACAAAGGCTTTGATTGAAATGCGAACTTATCGAAGGAAACCGAGACCCAACCGGCGGGAAAGCGAAACCTGATCCGTTGCTAGCCCGTTACGTAGGGCTCCTCGGCGGCGCGGATGCAGGAGAGCACCTCCTCCGCGTCCAGCGCGGCGTCCAGCCTCCCGATGAGGTCGGAGCCGTGCGCCAGCACCGCGAGCCGCGCCAGGATGCGCAGGTGCGCCTCGTGGTCGGTCGAGCAGATCAGGAAGAAGTGCCGCGTGCCCTCGCCGTCGCGCGCGCCGAAGAACACCGGCCGCGTCGTCCGCCCGTAGGCGACGAAGCTCTCCTCGAAGAGATACGGGTCGTGGAAGCGCGGGTGCAGCAGGGCGACGCCCTCTCCGATCGCCGTCGACGCCGCCTCCTCGCGCTCCACCAGCGCCTTGAAGAGAGCCTCCGGGTCGTAGACCAGCCCGCCGCGCTCGGCGAGGTCGGTCATGTCACGGATCAGTCCGCCCTTCGCCTTCGCGCCGACCTCCAGGTCGATCGTCTCGACGCGGAAGAGGTCTGCGACCCGCCACTCGCCGCTCCGCTCGCGCCGGGCGTCGCCGGACATCGCCAGGTGGCGGGCGCGGAGGTCGCGGTCGCCCGCCGCGAGCAGGCTGCGCTGCGCCCACTCGTCGAGGGCCCGGTGCTCGAAGATCCACTCGTCGCCGCGCCTCACGGCCTCGACCTCGCCGCGCTGCGCGACGTGCCGCAGCTCGTTCGCGTCCACGTGCACGTGCGCGGCGGCCTGCGCCAGCGTCAGCGTCTCGCGGCTCACCGCGCCGCCCTCCGCCGCATCGCCCGCACCAGCGTCGGCGCCACCAGCAGGTCGGCGCTCGAAAGCCCCGACACCGCCCGCTCGCGCAGCATCACGAACCGCGCCCGCGCCGCCCGCAGCTCCCCGGCCGTCCAGTTCCGCAGGAAGCCCTCGCTCTTGCGGACTGCGAACGGCGACATCCCGTCCGTCCGCCCGGCCGCGACGTCGAGCATCTGCCGGAAGAACCGCTCCAGCACCCCGGTCATGAACACCGCGAAGCCCGCCTCGCCGCCGAAGCGGCCGAGCGCCGCCAAGGCCCCGGCCAGGTCGCGCTTCCCCACCGCGTCCGTCACGTCCCACGGCATCGGCTCCACCCCGACGCCGGCGGACGTCACCGCCGCCACGTCCTCGGCGGTGATCTCGCTCACCCCAGGCCCGAGGTAGTCGCGCAGCTTCGCCAGCTCGTTCCGCAGCGAGCGCGTGTCGGAGCCGACGACGGACACGAACCGGTCAGCGACGCCGGGACGGAACGCGAGGCCGTCCTTCTGCGCCCAGTCCGAAACCCTCGCGACGGCGTTCCGCGCCGCCTCCCACGGCTTCTCGGCCGCGAAGAACGTGAACTCCGCGCAGCCCTCCAGCGCCTTCGCGAACACCGACTTCTTCAGGAGATGCGGGCCGGAGAGGACGAAGACCTGCCCCTCCGGGAGCGGCGTGGACGCGAGCTTGCGCGCGAAGCGCTCGAGCGTGGACTTCACCTCCTCGGACGCCTTTCCGCCCGGCAGGAAGCCGACGTTCCGCCACCACGTCGCCTTCTTCGGCACGAGGAAAGGCGGCGTCGAGACGCTTTCGTCGGCGCGCGCGACGTCCGCGAGCTGCAGGTCGGCGTTCGTCGCGTTCGCGGAGTCGACGACGTCGAGCATCGCGCCGTCGCCGAGCCGCTCCTTCGCGGCCTCGGAGACGAGGCAGTCGTCCTCGCCGATGATGACATGGATGTTCACGGCGGTGGATTATACCAAACTATGCTATAATTCGCCCCATGCTCAACGAATCGTCTACCGTCATCGAACACGCCGACTGCGGGCCCGGATACCGCCGCCTCGTCCTCTCCGCGCCGCGCGTCGCGGCGACGGCCGCGCCAGGCCAGTTCGTCCACGTGCGCGTGCCGGGCCTCGAGGCGAGCGCCCTGCGCCGTCCGTTCTCCATCTTCGACGCGGGCTCCGGGCGGCTGGAGCTGCTCTACAAGGTCGTCGGACGCGGCACCGGCGCGCTCGTGGCGGTCGTGCCGGGCGCGGCGGTCGAAGTCCTCGGCCCGCTTGGCAAGGGCTTCCCGACCGAGTGCCGCGGCGTCCCGCTGCTCGTCGGCGGCGGCTACGGCGTCGCGCCGCTCCACTTCCTCGCGAAGACCCTGACGAGAAACAATCGAACAACCGAATCGTCGAATGGTCGAGTTGCGGATGAGACTCATTCGCCCCATTCGACTATTCGACTATTCGATTATTCGATTATTCCTCCCCGGCTCTTCGTCGGCGGGCGGACGAAGGACGACCTGCTCGCGCTCGACCGCTTCGCCGCGCTCGGCGTCGAGGTCTCCGCCGCCACCGACGACGGCTCGTTCGGCACGAAGGGCTTCGCCGTCGTGCCGCTCGACGCCGCCATCGCGGAGCTGCGCGGGCGGGGAACGCCGTTCGAGCTCTTCGCCTGCGGGCCGGACGGACTCCTGAAGGCCGTCGCGGCGCGCGCGCTGGACGCCGGGATGCCGGGCTGGATCTCGTGCGACCGCCACATGGTCTGCGGCGTCGGCGCGTGCTACGCCTGCATCCAGAAGACGACGCATGGCAACTCCCGCTGCTGCCTCGACGGCCCGGTGTTCAGCGCCGCGGAACTGGTTTTCTAGGCGTATCCGACGAGAGGGAGGAAACGATGGCGCATCTGCTCGACGACCCCTACCTGAAGCCATACGAGGCCGCCATTCGCGGACGCTCCGCCCACGCGAACGCTCGCGCTCGCGAGCTCACCCAGGGCAAAGGCTCGCTCGCCGACTGGGCCAGCGCCCACCTCTACTTCGGACTCCACCGCGACCGACAGGGCTGGGTCTTCCGCGAATGGGCCCCGCACGCGACCTCGATGTGGCTCGTCGGCGACTTCAACGG
>CAVCXQ010000175.1:0-3215 GCA_963606275.1 uncultured Muribaculaceae bacterium
TTCGCCGTTGCTTCGCAACCTTCCCTCCGAAGCGCGTTGCGCTTCTGCGGCGCATCTCTGCCCGCAGCGAGCCGTTCATCGGAAGGCGCTCGTCCGCGCAACCGACCCATTACGTCCGGCGTCAGGCACGGCGGCGGAGATTGTGCTATAATGCCGAAAGTGCCGTTTCCCTCGTCGGGGGCGGGCGTCAATCAAGAAAGGAATACCGGGATGAAGTTCATGAAGTTCCTGCTGCCGCTGGCCGCGGCGGCAGTCGTCGGATGCAGCACGGTCGGGCCTCGCGACTCCGAGACCACGTTCGCCCGCGACGCGCTGCGCCCCTACGTCGAGTCCGGCGAGCTTCCCGGCGCGATCAACGTGTTCTACAAGGACGGCCTGCAGGAGACGTGCGCCATCGGCTACTCCGACGTCGCGGCGGAGCGTCCGATCGGGCTGGACGACGTCTACATGCAGTGCTCGCAGACCAAGGGCTTCTGCGGCGTGACCGTCGCCAAGCTCGTCGAGGAGGGCAAGCTCTCGCTCGACGACCCGGTCTCGAAGTACCTGCCCGAGTTCGCGACGCTCTGGGTGGACGCCGGCGAGTCCAACGGGGTGAGGACGCTCCGCAAGGCGAAGAACGTCCTGACCGTGCGCATGGTGCTCAACCACACGGGCGGCTTTCCGTTCGAGATCTGCGCGAAGCAGGGCAACATCCGCGGCGGCGGCTGGACTGGCGGAGCCCCGCTCCGCCAGACGGCGGCGATCGCGGCGGCCTCGCCCCTCCTCTTCGAGCCTGGCACGAAGGTGCAGTATTCCAACACGGGCATCGACATCGGCGCGGCCGTCGTCGAGGTCGTGACCGGGATGCACTGGGAGGACTACCTCCAGAAGACGGTGCTCGACCCGCTGGAGATGAAGGACACGACGTTCTGGCCGACGGACGAGCAGCTCTCGCACCTGGTCGAGAGCTACACCTGCGTGTCCAACGCGCCGGCGGAATACCTCCGCGAGCACGCGATGGAGCAGCGCCCCTACAACGACCGCGGGCGCGTCTTCGCCTCGGCCGGCGCGGGCCTCTGGACGACGGCGAACGACCAGCTCAAGTTCTACAAGATGCTGATGAACCTCGGCGTCGGCGAGAACGGCGTCCGCGTCCTCGAGGAGGAGACGGTGAAGTCGATCCTCGCGGTCTCGACGCGTCCGGAGTCGCTGGGCGGCTACTCGCTCGGGCTTGCCGCGCCGGTGAAGGACTCGGAGGACGCGTGGTTCGGCCACGGCGGGGCGTGGGGCACGAACTGCATGGTCAACTGGCACCGGAAGGAGCTCAAGCTCTGGGCGGTGCAGCTCGAGGGCGGGCCGCGTCCGTGGGACAAGGCGCGCGAGGAGGCGAGCGGACGCTTCTTCCGCCACGTCGTCGACAGCGGGCTCGTCGACGCCTACACCGGGCGCGTGAAGTAGCGTCGGGCGCGGCAGACGGCCGAAGACCGGGGACACCACCAGCCAGCGGAGGAACGGAGATGGCGACATTCCAGTACATTGCGAAGGACGCGTCCGGCGCGGAGACGCGCGGGACGGTCGAGGCGGGAGACCGCGGCTCCGCGATCGCGGCGGTCCGGGCGCGGGGGCTGATGCCCACGGCGCTCGGCGAGGTCAAGGGCGCGGCGGCGACCGCCGCCGCGCCGTCCCCGCGCGGCGCGAAGCAGAAGGCCGCGCCGAAGGCGAAGACCGGGCTGAAGCGCGAGATCAAGATCAACATCAAGCTTCCGTCGTTCCTGCGGCGGAAGATCAAGACGAAGGTGCTGACGCAGTTCACGCGCCAGCTGGCGACGCTGGTGAACGCGGGGCTCCCGCTGATGCGCGGGCTTGACGTGCTTCGCCGCCAGATGAAGGACCCGCAGCTCAACGAGGCGCTGGCGGGGATCTCGGAGAGCATCGCCGCCGGCGGCACTTTCTCGGAGGCGCTGACGGCGTATCCGAAGATCTTCGACCGGCTCTACGTGAACATGGTCAAGGCCGGCGAGGCGGGCGGCGTGCTCGAGACGGTGCTGGGCCGGCTGGCGGAGTTCGCCGAGAAGGCCGACCGCATCAAGAACAAGGTGAAGGGCGCCATGATCTACCCCAGCGTGGTCCTCGTCGCCGCCGTCGGCATCACCTGGTTCCTGCTCGTGGCGGTCATCCCGAAGTTCCAGCAGGTGTTCAACGACATGCTGGGCGGGGCGAAGCTGCCGGCGATCACCCAGTTCGTCATCGGCGCGTCGGAGTTCATGCAGCACAACGGCCTCGAGATCGCGGTCGGAATCGCCGCGCTCGTCGTCATCTACAAGATGGTCGGCAAGACCGAGCGCGGCGCGACGGTCATCGACGCGCTCAAGCTGAAGATGCCGGTCACCGGCACCCTCGCGCAGCGCTCGGCGGTCTCGAAGTTCTCGCGCACTCTCGGCACGCTGCTGTCGTCCGGCGTCCCGATCCTGCAGTCGCTGACGATCGTGCGCGACACGACCGGCAACCGCATCCTGTCGAAGGCGATTCAGGACGTGCACGACGCGGTCAAGGAGGGCGAGTCGATGACCGAGCCGCTCTCGCAGTGCAAGGTGTTCCCGCCGATGGTCGTCTCGATGGTGGAGGTCGGCGAGGAGACGGGCGCGCTGGCGGACATGCTCACGCGCATCGCGAACACCTACGACGACGAGGTGGACAACGCGGTGGCGGGCATGACGGCGGCGATCGAGCCCGCCTTGATCGTCGTGCTGGCGGTCGTGGTCGGCACGGTGGTGGTCGCGATGTTCCTGCCGATGGTGAAGATCATCAGCACGGTGTCCGGGGCGGGCTCCTGATGGAGACGGCCTGGCAGGCGGCGCGGCTCGTCGGCGTGCTGGCGCTGGTCGTCGCGGCGGCGGCGCTGGCGACCCCGCCGGGGAGGCTGCCGCTCGCCCTGCGCGGCGTCTGCCGCGTCCTGCGCCGCGACCGCGGCCTTCCCGACGCGCCGTCCGGCGCTCCTGCGCCGGCGTGGCGGCGCGCCCTCGCCTTCGTCCTCGTCCTCGCCGCCGCCGCCCTCGCCGCCGCATAGCGGCTGGGGCGGACGGTTGTCGGTCGTCTATCGTCGGCAGTCCTGACGACCGGCGGCAGGACGACGGTAGGGCGCGATGACCCCATCGCGCCGCCCCACGCCCCACGCACTACGCACTAGGCACTAAGCACTACGCACCCCCCCCCTTGACATTATGCGGGGGGGGGGG
>CAVCXQ010000176.1:0-1805 GCA_963606275.1 uncultured Muribaculaceae bacterium
AAACTCCCCCGCGACTACTTCGACGCGATCATCATCGACGAATGCCACCGCTCGATCTACGGACGCTGGCGCGCGGTGCTCGACTACTTCGACACCGCCCGCTTCATCGGCCTCACCGCCACGCCCTCCGCCGAGACGCTGGAGTTCTTCGACAAGAACCTCGCCGTCAACTACACCTACGAGAAGTCCATCACGGACGGCATCAACGTCGACTACCAGGTCTACCGCATCAAGACGCGCTCCTCCTCCGAGGGCGTGGACGTCGCCCAGGGCGAGCCCGTCGACGTGATCACGAGGCGGACGGGCGAGCGCAAGGCGACCGCCGCCAAGGAGGACGTCCACTACGACCCGTCCGCCCTCGACCGCGCCGTCGTCCAGCCCGACCAGATCCGCCAAGTCCTCGAAGCCTACAAGAAGGCCGTCTACACCGAGATGTTCGTGGACGACCTCGCCCGGACGCCCGACTTCGCCTCCCTTCCGAAGACGCTCGTCTTCGCGAAGTCCGAAGACCACGCCCGCCGCATCGTCGAGATCGCCCGCGAGGTCTTCGACGGACAGTCCCCCGACTTCGTCCAGACGATCACCTACTCCGCCGGCGACCCGCAGAAGCTGATCCGCGAGTTCCGCAACTCGAAGACGTTCCGCATCGCCGTCACCGTCACGCTCGTCGCCACCGGCACCGACATCCGTCCGCTCGAAGTCCTCCTCTTCATGCGCGACGTGAACGCCTACTCGCTCTACGTGCAGATGCGCGGACGCGGCTGCCGCACGGTCAACCCCGACCAGCTCCGCGCCGTCACGCCCAACGCCAACGGCAAGGAGCAGTTCTTCCTCGTCGACGCCGTCGGCGTCACCGAGCACCCGATGGAGGGAGGGGAGGAGTGCGGAGGGCGGAGTGAGGAGGGCGGAGTGGCGCCGGTGATTTCGTTACCGCGACTTCTTGAGAAGCTTTCCTACGGCATCGTCTCCGACGAGCACCTCAGGCTTCTCGCCTCGCGGCTCGCGCGCCTCAACGCCCGCGTCACGTCGGCCCAGGCGCTCAAGTTCAGGACGCTCGCCGGCTTCGAGCTGCGCGACAAGGCCGCCGAGATCTACGAGACCCTCGACGACCCGACGCTCCCCCCGTTCGAGAACGCCGCGCAGCCGAACGCGCGCCGCCGCGCCCTCGTGAGCCCGCTCGTCGACAACCTCCCCGCCCGCGACTACCTCCTGGAGCTGAACGCCGGCTACGTCGTCATCCAGAAGCCGGGCCATGACGAGGTGATCTACACCGGCTTCTCGGTGACGGACGCCCGCACCGTCCTCGACGGATTCGAGGCGTTCCTGAAGGCGAATCCGACGGACAACGCGACGCTCGCGGCAATCGGGGCGGGGCGCGACGCGCGCTTCGACTACGCCGCGCTCACGTCCCTCCGCGACGACGCGCTCCGCGTCAACGCGGCCTTCTCCTGTCCGAAGGTCTGGAGCGCCTACGCGCTTCTCCGTCCGGCGGACGTGGTGAAGCTGGCGACGCCCGACGAGCGCGAGGCCGTGACGAACTGGCTGGGGCTTTCGCGCTTCGGCCTCGGCGCGTCGACGAGGCTCTTCTCGCTCCTCTCCTCGTCGCGGCACTTCTCCGCGCCGCGCCACTTCGAGCTCTGGAAAGGACAGAAGCAGCACGCGCCGGTCACGGCGGGGCAGAACGACGTCCTCAAGGAGATCTTGCCGCTCGTCCTCGCGAACGGCGCGATGAGCCGCGACGACCTGATCGAGACCGGCAACGCGCAGCTCCTCGCCGAGGGCGTCAAGGCGTTCGGCTCGCTCCC
>CAVCXQ010000176.1:1897-3191 GCA_963606275.1 uncultured Muribaculaceae bacterium
TGGCAGCTCGCGGACGTCCTCGCGGCCGCCGGCGTCGGCTTCACCGACTACATCGTCCAGCTCACCTACGTCCTCTTCCTCAAGATGGACGCGGAGGCCGAGGCCCTGGGCATCCCGAGCCAGATCCCGGAGGACTGCCGCTGGGCCAGCCTCGTCGACCTCTCCGGCTTCGACCTCCTCGCCCGCTACGAGAAGACGCTCGAGAAGCTCGCGCGCGAGGACGGCCTCATCGGCACCATCTTCTCCAAGGCCCAGAACAAGATCGCCCAGCCCGCCCACCTCGCCAAGGTCATCGCCCTCGTCGACGCCGAGGACTGGTTCTCCCTCAAGGTCGACACCAAGGGCGCCATCTACGAGGGCATCCTCGAGAAGAACGGACAGGACAAGAAGTCCGGCGCCGGCCAGTATTTCACCCCGCGCGCGCTCATCAAGGCGATGGTGGACGTCGTCGACCCGAAGATCGCCGAGACCGTCTGCGACCCCGCCTGCGGCACGGGCGGCTTCCTCCTCGCCGCCTTCGACCACATGAAGGGACAGTCCGCCGACCGCAGGAAGCAGGAGTTCCTGAAGAACAAGGCCCTCTGCGGCTACGACATCACGCCGCTCGTCGTCACGCTCGCCTCGATGAACCTCTACCTCCACGGCGCCGGCGTGAAGTCCAGCCCCGTCAAGTGCCAGGACTCGCTCGAGAAGACGCCGGAGACGCTTTACGACGTCATCCTCGCGAATCCCCCGTTCGGCATCCGCCCGGCGGGCCTCGGCGCGATTTCCGAAATGCGCCAGGACTTCTTCGCGCCGACCTCGAACAACCAGCTGAACTTCCTCCAGCACATCATGCTGCTCCTGAAGGTCGGCGGACGCGCCGCCGTCGTCCTGCCGGACAACGTCCTCTTCGAGGGCGGGGCCGGCGAGACGATCCGCCGCCGGCTGCTCGCGGACTACGACCTGCACACGATCCTGCGGCTCCCGACGGGCATCTTCTACGCCCAGGGCGTCCGCGCGAACGTCCTCTTCTTCACGCGCGGCGGCCCGACGAGGGAGACCTGGTTCTACGACTACCGCACGGGCGTCAAGCACACGCTCGCGAACAACCGGCTCGAACGCCGCCACCTCGACGACTTCGTCGCCTGCTGCACGCAACGGACGCGCACGGAGACCGAGCGCTGGCGCCGCTACGGCGCGGCGGAGCTCCTCAAGCGCGACAAGGCGAACCTCGACGTCACCTGGATGAAGGCCGAGGGCGACGCGGACGACGACCGCACCCTCGCCGAGATCTTCGCCGACATCAAGGCGC
>CAVCXQ010000177.1:0-3186 GCA_963606275.1 uncultured Muribaculaceae bacterium
GCCCGGAGGCCGGCCTGAAGCGCTGCCCGCTCTGCGGCATCGCGCTCGACGCGCGCGGCGTCTGCCCGAAGTGCGGCTACCGCCACGGCTGACGTCCGAGCCGGCGCCGTCGCCAGACGGCAGACACGTCGCCGCTTTGGCGGCTCGCACAGCCGACGGATCTTCCACTATTCGCGAATAGTGGAAGATCCGTCTTCGTCAAAAGACGCGGCCTCGCTGATGGTGGACGTTGAGGGATTCGGACCCCCGACCCATTCCGTGTAAAGGAATTGCTCTAACCAGCTGAGCTAAACGTCCGAAGTCTTCTTGATGACGCGCTTCGCCTTGCCTTCGGTGCGCGGCAGCGAGCCGATCGGGAACACGTCGCCCTTCGGCAGGAAGCCGAGCCGCTCGCGCAGGTGCTTGGCGACCGTGTGCCCCGTCACCCCCGGCGCCGCCTCGACGTTGATCGTCACCTCGGTGACGCCGTGGCTCTCCTCCAGGATGATCTGGAACTCGTCCGCCACGCCGGGGATCTCCTTCAGCGCCTGCTCGACCTGGCGCGGATAGAAGTTCACTCCCTTGACGATCAGCATGTCGTCCGTGCGCCCCGTGATCCGGTCGATGCGAAGCGAGGTGCGTCCGCAGGCGCATTTCTCGCGCGAGAGGATGCGCGTGATGTCGTGGGTGCGGTAGCGGATGATCGGCATGGCCTCGCGGGTGAGCGAGGTGAAGACGATCTCGCCATATTCGCCGTCGGGGACTGGCGCGCCCGTCGCCGGGTCGATGATCTCGGCGATGTACTGGTCTTCCCAGACGTGGAGGCCGCAGTGGCACTTGCAGTCCTGGCCGGTCGTGCCGATGCCGCCGGTCTCGGTCATGCCGTAGATGTCGAAGCACTCGATCCCAAGGCGCGACTCGATGCGACGCCTTGTCTCGTCCGAGAACGTCTCGGAGCCGAAGATGCCGACCTTGAGGTAGGGAAGGTCGCGCTCGCCCTCCGGGCAGGCGTCGAGCTTCTCTATGAGGCGCGGCACGTAGGAGACGACGGACACGAAGCCCTTCGTCTTGAAGTCCTTCATGAGGCGGATCTGGCGCTCGGTGTTGCCGGACGACGCGGGGATGGTGAAGAGCTGGGCCTTGCGGGCCCCGTGGTAGCAGCCGAAGCCGCCGTTGAAGAGCCCGAACGTCGGCATGATCTGCAGCGCGTCGCCCTTCTCGAGGCCGGCCATCGCGTAGCACCGCGCCATGCACTCCGCCCACTGCAGGAGGTCGCCCTTCGTGTAGGCCATGACCACGGGCGTGCCCGTCGAGCCGGACGACATGTGGAACTCCATGAGGTCCTTGCGGTCGACGCAGTTCATCTTCAGCGGATACGCCTCGCGGAAGTCGTCCTTGGTGAAGAGCGGCAGCTTCGCGAGGTCGTCGAGGGACTTCACGTCCTCCGGCGAGGCGAGCCCGCCGCGCGCCAGGCGGCTCCGGTAGAAGTCGTTGTCCCAGACGCGCCGGAGGGACTTCTGGAGCCCCTCCAGCTGTAGTTTCGCGTATTCGTCGCGCGACAGCGTCTCCGCCGTCCTGTTCCACATAGACATCGCTTTTATCCTCGGTAGGCGCGTATTATACCAAAAGCGGCCATGGCGCATCGCGGTTCACTAAACCGTCTTGTCCTGGCGGCTGAAACCTGCCACCCGTTACCCGTTCGGCGCGGGGTGTCAGGCGATTTGGTATAATTGCCGCATGAAGGCGGTAAAGCTCCTGCTGGAGAAGAAGCGCGACGGACTCGCGCTGGGCGCCGCGGAGATCCGCGGCCTCGTGGAAGGATTCGTGCGCGGCGAGGTGTCCGACGCCCAGATGGCCGCGTTCGCCATGGCCGTCTGCTGTCGCGGTATGAACGCGCGCGAGACCGCCGACCTCACCGACGCGATGATGCGCTCGGGCTCCGTCCTCTCATGGGACGGACTTCCCGCGCCAACCGCCGACAAGCACTCCACCGGCGGGATCGGCGACAAGCTCTCGCTCGTCGTCCAGCCCCTTGCCGCCGCGTGCGGCGTCGCCGTCCCTTCGCTCGTCGGGCGCGGCCTCGGCCTCACCGGCGGCACAGCGGACAAGCTAGAGGCGATCCCCGGCTTCCGCGCCGCCCTGCCGCTCGGGGATTTCCGCAAGGCCGTAGACGAAGTCGGCGTCTCCATGGCCACCCAGACGGACGAGATATGCCCGGCGGACAGGAAGCTTTACGCGCTGCGCGACGTGACCGGGACGGTTGCGTCGATCCCGCTCATCTGCGCGTCCATACTCTCCAAGAAGCTGGCGGAGGGCGCGGGGACGCTCGTCTTCGACGTCAAGGCCGGGCGCGGCGCGTTCATGAAGACCCGCGAGGACGCCCGCGCCCTCGCGGTCGCGCTGGTGGAGTCCGCGAAAGCCGCCGGACGCAAGGCCGCCGCGCTGGTCACGGACATGGACGCGCCGCTCGGACGCGCCGTGGGCAACGCGAACGAGGTCGCCGAGGCGCTTTCGATGCTCCGCGGCGGAGGCGACGCCGACGTGGTCGGGCTATGCGTCGAGCTGGCCGCGCTGATGGTTTCGCTCGCCCGCGAAGTCCCGCTCGACGACGCGCGCGCCGAGTGCCGCGACAGGCTCGCGGACGGCGCGGCGCTCGACCGCTTTTCGCGGATGGTCGCCGCGCAGGGCGGCGACCTCGCGCGCTTCGAGAGGGCAATGTCCGCGCCGACGTCGAGGTTCGTCATCCAGTCGATGAAGTCCGGCTACGTCGCGGCGGTCGACGCGGAGACCGTCGGACGCGTCGCGCTCGCGCTCGGCGCCGGGCGCGCGAACGCGGGCGACCGCATCGACCCGCGCGCCGGCGTCACGCTGTCCGTCAGGGTCGGCGACCGCGTGTCCGTCGGCTCGCCGCTCGCGACCCTGGAGAAGTCCGCAGGGCCAGACGGACTGGAGACCGCCGCCGCCGAGCTCTTCCGCGCATTCGCGATCTCGCCGTCCGCGCCAGAGGCGAGTCCGCAGGTCGTCGAGCGGATCGGCTGCTGACAACGTGAATGCGAAGGACGGCAACATGCGGCAGATGTCGTTGATCGAGGGCGCGGCGGCGGACGGCGAGAACGCCGCCCCGGAGCCGCTCGCCGCCCGGATGCGGCCAAGGGACCTCTCCGAGTTCGTCGGCCAGGAGCACCTCGTCGGCGAGGGGAAGATCCT
>CAVCXQ010000178.1:0-3185 GCA_963606275.1 uncultured Muribaculaceae bacterium
GGTGCCGAAGGTGTAACTCCCCGAAAGGGTCGGGGACGATCTCTCAGGCAAAAGGACGGAAAGGTCAAGGAACATGATGCAGGCAGCCACGTGGCTGGATTCGTTCACGGAGTACGTGAACTTGGTCGACGACAAGGTCTGGGGCACCTCGTTCGAGGTGGGCGGGTTTCCGGTTCCCCTTCTGATCATCCTCATCCTCTTCGGCGGGATCTGGCTGACGATCCGCCTCTGCGGGATGCAGTTCGTGCAGCTGCCGCGCGCGCTGAAGTACATGTTCAAGAACGAGAAGGTCGAGCACGGCGCGAAGGGCGAGGTGACGAGTTTCGGGGCCCTCTGCACGGCCCTCTCCGCGACGATCGGCACGGGCAACATCGTCGGCGTCGCGACGGCCTACGTCGCCGGCGGCCCCGGCGCGATCTTCTGGATGTGGCTCGCCGCGCTCTTCGGCATGGCGACGAAGTATTCCGAGGGCCTGCTCGCGGTCAAGTACCGCGACCACGACCCGGTGACCGGCCACGTCCTCGGCGGCCCGTTCTACTACATCGAGCGCGGCATGAAGGGCTTCCTCGGCATCAAGAACTGGAAGTGGCTCGCGTGCGTCTTCGCGTTCTTCGGCTGCTGCGTCGGCCTCTTCGGCATCGGCACGTTCTCGCAGGTGAACTCGATCTGCGGTTCGATCAAGCAGTTCTTCGACCCGAACACGGAATGCGCCGTGACGATCCTCGGCAACGCCTACAGCTGGTCGACCGTGATCGCGTCCGTCATCCTCGCGGTCGTCGTCGGCCTCGTGCTGATCGGCGGCCTGAAGCGCATCGCGAAGGTGAGCGAGAAGGTGATTCCGCTCATGGTCGTCCTCTACGTGGCGTTCGCGATGATCCTCGTGTGCTACAACTACAAGGCGATCCCCGGGGCGTTCCTGACGATCGTCAAGAGCGCGTTCGGCTTCCAGGCGGCGGCGGGCGGCGTCGTCGGCGCGATCATCGTGGCGATGCAGAAGGGCATTGCGCGCGGCATCTTCTCGAACGAGGCCGGCCTCGGCTCGGCCCCGATCGCGGCGGCCGCCGCGCAGACGAAGGAGCCGGTGCGCCAGGGCCTCGTCTCCATGACCGGCACCTTCCTCGACACGATCATCGTCTGCTCGATGACCGGCCTCGCGCTCACGCTCACGCACCAGCCGGTCTCCGCCGAGTCCTTCAAGGGCGTCGCCGAGCTCTACAACGCGAACGCGGCCGAGGGCGCCGCGGCGACGATGAAGGCCTTCGCCGTCGGCATCCCGTTCCTGCCGGCGTGGACGACCGACCTGATGGTCATGATCTCGCTCGTCCTCTTCGGCTTCACGACGATCCTCGGCTGGGACTACTACTCCGAGCGCTGCCTCGAATACCTGACGAACGGCCGCATGGGCCCCGTCTACGTCTACCGCTGGCTCTACATCCTCGCCGTGTTCATCGGGCCTTACATGACGATCTCCGCCGTGTGGGGCATTGCGGACATCTTCAACGGCCTGATGGCGGTGCCGAACATGATCGCGCTCCTCGCGCTCTCCGGCGTCGTCGCGGCGGAGACGAAGAGCTACTTCAAGCGCCTCAAGTCCGGCGAGATCACGGAGTAGCCATGCCGGACGCGCCGCTGCGGCGTGTGGTATAATTCGCGCCATGGACGGAATCAACATCCGCGCGGCGACGCTGGGTGACGCCGAGGGCGTCTACTGGCTGATCGCCGGCAACAGCGACAGGCTGGTGCCGCGCTCGCTCGGCAGCGTCGTCGAGTCGATCGACCGCTTCGTCGTCGCGGAGTCCGGCGGGGCGGTTGTCGGCTGCGCGTCCTATCAGGTCCACCCGGAGATCGGCGACGCCGAGGCGGCGTCCGTCGAGGTGGTCTCGCTCGCCGTAGACCAGTCCTTCCGCCGCCGCGGCGTCGGCCGCCGGCTGGTGGAGGCGGTGCTGGAGCGGGTAGCGGCGTTCCGTCCGAGGGAGGTCGTCGTCCTGACCTTCACGCCGGGGTTCTTCCGGACCCTGGGTTTCGAGGAGATCGCGAAGACCGAAGTCATGCACAAGCTCTACACCGGGTGCATCAACTGCACGAAGCACGCCAACCCCTACACGTGCCCGGAGACGGCGATGCGCCGTCGGACATGAGGCCGGGCCTCTCGAAGTTCGCCGAATACGCCGCGCTGCGCGCAGCCTGCGCGGCGGTGAACTCCGTGCCGTATCCGCTGGCGGCGGCGGCCGCGCGCCTTCTCGGATGGCTGGCGTTCCGCGTGTTCGGATACCGCCGGGCGCGGACTCTGCGGCGGATCCGCGAGGTGTTCCCCGGCATTTCCCCCCGCGAGGCGGAGGCGGTCGCCGTCCGCTCGCTGCAGAACGTCCTCCAGACCGGGGTGGAGATGATGCGCGCGCCGCGCCTCGGACGAAAGTGGATGGACGCTCACGTCGTGGACGGACGCCTCTACAAGGACAGGCTGCAGGCCCTCGTCGACGAGGGGCGCGGCGTGGTGGTGATGGTGCCGCACTCCGGCAACTGGTACATGGCGGCGTGGTCGATGGCGGCGTACGGGCTGCCGCTCTGCGCCCTCGCGGCGCGGCAGCGCAATCCGCTGGTCGACGCCTGGATGAAGCGGCAGTACGGCACTATCGAGGTGTTCGACCGCAGCTGCCGCGAGACGCTGGTCAGGATCAAGGACCGCCTCGAGGCGGGGCGCGTGTTCGCCATCCTGCCCGACCTGCGTGTGCGCCACCCCGACGTCGAGGCGGACTTCTTCGGCGGCAAGGCGAACGTGTCCCGGGCCGGGGCGATGTTCGCCGTCCGCACCGGCGCGCCGATCGTGGTGGCGCAGATGCGCCGCGAGGGCTCTCGTCACGCGTTCAACCACATCGCGACGCTGCGCCCGGACCCGGCGGCGGCGGACAGGCGCGCGGAGGCGGCGCGGCTGACGCGCGAGGCGCTGAGGCTGCTCGACGCGGCGGTGCGCGAGCGCCCCGGCGACTGGTACTGGTTCAACAAGCGCTGGATCCTCGAGCCGGTGGCGAAGCCTGATGTTTAGGCCGGCCTGTAGGAGTCCTTCAGCGTGCAGGTGCGGTTGAACACCGGCGCTCCGGGCCTCGTGTCCTTCTCGTCCGCGACGAAGTAGCCCGTGCGCTCGAACTGGAAGCGGGCGCCCGGCTCCGCCGCGCCGAGGGCCGGCT
>CAVCXQ010000179.1:0-3180 GCA_963606275.1 uncultured Muribaculaceae bacterium
CGTGCTTGGCGTACTTGCGCACGTTGTCGGCGGTCTGCGCGGCGAGCTCGCGCGTGGGCGAGAGGACGAGCGCGCGCGGATGGCCTATGTGGCGCGGCTTGCGCTCCTTGACGAGGCGGTTGAGGATCGGCAGCATGAACGCGGCGGTCTTGCCGGTGCCGGTCTGGGCGATGCCGATCAGGTCGCGCCCGTCGAGCAGGTGCGGTATCGCCTGCTCCTGGATGGGGGTGGGCTTCGCGTAGCCCGCCTCCGAGATCGCCTGCTGCAGCTTCTGGTCGAGCCGCCCGAAAACAGTTCCCTCGAACATCTGACTATTGACTCCTGGTTCGGCGGCCGGGGCCTGTCCCCGCGCCGCGGTGAAAGACGGCGGCGCCCTACCTGCCCTTGCGCTCCTGCTCGCGGCGGAACTCCTCGCGGCGGGCGTCGTAGTCGCGGTCCCACGCCTCGCGGCTCTCCTCGTTCGCCGCGTCGCGGCGCTCCTTGCGGAGGTCGCGCTCCTTCTCGTTGCGGCGGTAGGTCTCGTCGAACTGCTCGTGGCGGATCGTCCTCTTCTCCTCGATCTGCGCCTCGCGCTCCTTGCGCGCCTGGTCGTCGCGGTCGGCCGCGTCGGTCATCAGCTCGGCGCCGGTCATGTCGCGCTGGCGCAGCAGCTGGACGGTCGAGACGTCCTGCGTCGGCGAGGCGTAGTCGGCGAACGGGTCGATCACGTGCGGCGTCAGGATGAAGAGCCTCTGCACCGTCTGCTTCTTCGTCGAGTGCCCGCCGAAGATCCAGCCGATCCACGGGATGTCGCGCAGGTAGGGGATGCCCCAGCCGGACTCCTCGTCCACGTCCTTGAAGTATCCGGCGAGGAGCAGCGACTCGCCCTCCGGCAGCGAGGCCTGGGTCTCGAGCGTCGTGGTGCGCTTCGTCGGCAGCGAGTCGACCGTCGCGAGCATGTCGAGCCCGCCGTCCTGGAGCTCGAGGGTGAGCCAGACCTGGCGGACGGCGTTCGTCGCGCCCGCCGGCGGCTCGACGATGCGCGGCTTGACCGCGAGGCGCATGCCGGCGCTCGTCTCCGAGACGCTCGCGACCTTCTCGCCGACGAGCTTCGCGGAGTAGCTCTCGGTGTCGGAGAGCTCGGCCGTCATGTTGTTGAGCGTCAGCAGCGAGGTGCGGGCGACGTTGCGCGCCTTGCCCTTCGACTTGAGCGCGCTCACGCTCGCGTTGACGTTCACGTTCTTGCCGAGGTAGGAGTAGGCCCCGGCCGCGCCAAGCCCGGACAGCGTCGCCGGCGTCATCAGGTTGTCGACGTTCTGCCCCGCCCCGGCCGTGTGCGACTCGTTCTCGCGGTCGCGGCCGCCGGACACGCTGAACGACAGCTGCCAGTCGAGCGCGTCGTCGCGAGAGAGCTCGAGGACCGTCACCCCGATTTCCACGAGCTTCTGCGGACGGTCCAGCTCGCGGATGAGCTCCTCGTACATCGGCATCCTCGGCGCGGCGTCGCGCACGAGCACGGCGTTGAGGCGGTTCTCGGGGCGGATCACCGGCGACGGCACGGCCGTCGCGGCGCGGTCGACCTCGTTCGTCCCCTCCTGCGTCTGGGCGCCGCCCGCCTGCATGATCTCCTGAAGGAGCGAGGCGACGCCGCGGATGGAGGTCGAGGTCTCGATCCCCGTGCCCGACGTCCGCTGGAAGCTCACGTCGTCCGCCCACGTGTAGGTGAGCGGGAAGAGCCGCGTCTCCAGGCGCGTGAAGGTGCGCTGCTCGCGCAGGCGGTCGGCCTTGGCGATCATGTCCACGACGAGCGTGACGTAGCGCGGCGGGCCGGAGACCATGACGAGCTCGCCGCCGGAGGCGGACTTGAGCGGGAAGCGCGCATCCTCGACGCCGAGGTCGCGCATGAGGGCGACGACCTCGTCCGCCTTCATGTAGCGCAAGTCGAGGAGCGTCGTCAGGATCTCGCCGGAGCCGTAGACCCAGATCGTCGCGCCGTCGTAATACCAGGTGAGGTTGTTGACCGTCGCGACGCGGTCGAGGAACTCGCGCGCCGGGACCTTGGAGAAGTTGCCGGACATCTCGCCGCGCACGGCGTCGCTCATCACCAGCGGCACGCCCTGGGAGACGGCGAACGTCTCGAGGAGCTCGCGAACCTTCATGCTCCGCGCCGTGAAGGAATACTCCGGGACGCGCCAGGGGATCTCCGCCGCGCCGAGCGAGAGGGAGAAGGAGAGAGCGACCGCGACAAGCAAAACTGTTCTCATTTCAATCCCCTATGGCCGAATCGTCATTTCCGGAATGGACGCCGCCGACCCGGACTCGTCGAGGCGCGCGAGCCACCAGTCGCACGACGCGGCGAACACCTCGAAGAACCGGCGCAGCAGCCCGGCGTCGGCGTCCGCCGGCACGTCCTGCCAGAGGATGAGGCGGTCGTCGCCGGGGTCGTAGGCCAACGCCGCCTCCTCGCGCAGGACGCGCCCCGCCGCGTAGCCGGCGAACTGCGCGAGGTCGACGTCGGCGGACGCCGAGAGCCCGCGCACGAGCGTCAGGCGGCCGCGCTCGACGGACGCCTCGACGCGCCCGCCGTCGACGGAAAAGGAGAAAGACCCGCTGTCCGGGGGGACTTCCTCCGGATAGCCGATCGCCCTGGCCAGCGCGCCTATTGCGTTCTCCTTCACGTGCAGTTGGCGGACATTATACCAAAAACGCGCCGGCGCGGCCTGACGCGCTTCAATGGGTCATTCGGCAGCCAGGCGAGGCGCGGCGGACGAGCTGGTATTGTCCGCGCTGCCAGCCACGGTGAGCGGGGGCGAGCGAGACGGCGGAGAATGGTTCTTCCGCGACCGCCGCGCTCGCGTGGAGATGCGCGCTACTGCTCCTCGCGCAGCGCGGAGAGGATCGCGTCCGGCGTGATCGGCCTGCCCTTCGCCCGCAGGACGACGAGCCGCGAGATCAGCGCCGACTCGAAGTCCGACAGGCACACGCCGTCCTTGCGGTCTTGCAGGATCCGCAGCAGGTCGTTCGCCGTGAGCTTGTACTTCGTCTCGCGGCGCGGCACGAAGAGGTCGGTGAGGAACATCGCCACCGCCGTGAGCGGCGTCAGGGCCTTCGCCATCACCTCGTAGGGACCGACGAGCATCAGTATGCGCCGGAGCGGACGCGCCGCGCAGAGGAGCTTCGGCATGAACTCGGACGTGTAGA
>CAVCXQ010000180.1:0-3177 GCA_963606275.1 uncultured Muribaculaceae bacterium
GCCCCGTCGCCGGAGAGCAGCCCGGCCGGGGCGCGGAACGCGCGGCAGCCGGCCAGCGCGCCGAGCGACACCGCGCCGCCGAGGAACGCCCGTCGGGAGAGAGTCATTTCCATCCGCGAATTATTTCCGTTCATTGTGATTCTCCTTTTCATTGTGGATTCGAGATCCCCCATGTCGGGACGACGGTCGTTTTACTCTCCAGAGGCAATTGCAAAACCCCTTGCGGGCGCATCGGAGATGCGCCCCTACCAATGTACAGCGGTAGGGCGGCATCTCCGATGCCGCCGCTCCGCATCGCTTTCCCGTGGTTTTGCAATTGACTCAACGCAGGCGCCCGCCGCTACTTCACGATCAGCACCATGCCCTCGCGGCTGTCGTACTCGGAGTCGCGCTGGACGAGGTAGAACCTCTTGTTCTTGCCATGGGCGGTGCAGCCGTCCGACGTCTCGTAGATTCCCCAGGCGCCGGCGGGACGCTCCGCCCATTCGGGCTGGGACGCATATCCCTTCATGCGCATCGCCTTCCAGCCCGGCGCGAACCGCGAGCAGTGGATGACCACGCTCGCCGGCTCCGCGTAGTAGAGGAGGTTGTCCAGCGCCGTCGCGGACGGAGCGTGGGCGAGGAACGTGAGGTCGCTGATCGTCGTCGCCGGCGTCTTGAAGGCGCTGTTGAGGCAGCTCAGCAGGTTGGTGCTGCCGATCGTCATCTGGCGGATGTTCGCGAAGCCGCTGAAGATCGTCTGGTCGAGAGACTGCAGGTCCTCCGCGAGCAGCTGGAGGTTGGTGATCGCCCCGCAGTTCAGTCCGCCGAGCGTCTTGAACATCTTGTTCATCGCGCTGAGCCGCAGCGTGCCTACGAGCGTCGGGCTCTCCTGGAAGGTGTAGCTCTGGCGAATGTTCGTCAGCGTCTCCGGGACGAAGTCCTGACATTCGTAGGTCTGCTGGCGCAGCGGCGTCGCCGTGCCGTAGTTGTAGAGGAAGTAGTCGCCCAGGTCGCTAGACCTGGTCTTGCCAAGCCCCTCGATTTCCGAGATGACGCCGTTCTGCCAGAACCCCAGCCCGTCGACGACCATGTCCGCGCCGAAGCGGACGCGATATGCCTTCAACTGACCCGGCCCGGTCGCCTTCGCGATCCGATACTGGCGGTCGGGATCGCTCGGCACGTAGACGGGAATCGAGAAGTCGAGCCACTGCGTGTAGTCCGTCGAGATGAAGCCCTTGAACGTCATGCCGCAGTCGACGATCTCGCCTTGCAGGTTGCTGGCCGTCCAGATGCCGTCCGTCGCCGTCTTCTTCGACTCGTTGTAGAGCCATTCCGCCGCGCCGAAGAGGCAGTCGACCGTCCGGTCGCCGTCCATCACGATCTTGAGGACATCGTCCGTCCCGGCGATCCTCTCGCCGTCGACCGTCCACTGCGCGATCTTGGAATGCGGGTGCGTCGCCGTCTGCGGCGTCGCGGTGATCCAGAGCTCGCTCCCCTTCTCGTAGACGCCTTCGCCGAAGACGAGGGAACCCGACTTCACCTCGACCGCGAGAGACCCCTCGTACCCGCTCCGCGTCAGCGTGAGCAGGACGCCGTCCACGCGCCACTGGACGCGCGTGAGCTCGCCGCCGTGCGTGTACGCGAATGACGACGCCGACCCGAGATCCCTCACCTCGACCGTATTCCACGCACCGTCAACCAGGCGCTGGATCCACGCGATCGTCATTCCGGCCGGCGCTGTGAGCGTCAGCTGCTGGCCGGACTCGAGCCCGGCATAAGTCGTGCACCCGAGGTTCTCCTGTCCGGTCATGTCGCCGACCACGAGGACGCCGGCCGTCGGCGACGACGAGACGATCCACGCCTTGCGCCCGTTCTCCGTCACGAACGACCCGAGGCAGTTCTCCGGCGCTTCGGCGGCCTCTTCCGCCGTGAGGGCGGAGACGCGATGCCACCAGTTCGACCTCGCCGGGTCGACCGTGAACCGGAGCGGGTGCGCGCCGTCCGCGCCGACGAACTTGAACACCATCGCCTCCAGCACCGCCTGCGACGGCGCGTCCGCGAGGAACTCGATGTTGGTGACGGAGGTCGGGATGCATCCCGTGCCCGCCTTGGCGAGGACGGACGAGCCTATCGTGATCTCCTTCAGCGTCGAGCCGGCGAACGCGCTGGCGGAGATCGTGGTCAGCTTCTCCGAGGTCAGCCGCGCCGTCGTGATGCCCTGGATGTTGCCATCGAGCGACTCGATCTCCTCGAGCAGCAGCTCTCCGGTCAGGTTCTTGCCTCTATACGCATCCAGCCCGATCGACTTCGCCTTGCGCGGCACGAAGTTCGTCGCCGGGCCGGCGATCGGCGTTCCGGAGTAGTAGAAGGTGTATTGGCCGACCGTCGCGGTCTTCAGGTCGTACATTCCGACGACGTTGGTGATGGCGGTGCAGTTGTCCCCGGAGCCGCCGCCGGAAGCGAACGAGCCGAAATCGGAGAAGCGCGGCGCGAGCGCCCAAAGCCCGGCGCGGGTGTGCTGCAGCCCCGGGCGGTGATAGCCCGGCATCCCGGTGATGGTGTAGTTCCTGCCCTTGTATCTGACGCGCTCGACGAAGTCGATCTCCAGGTTGTTCTCCGTCGCCCCGACCGTGTTGGTGACGCTCTTGCCGAAGGTCACGCCCCGGTTCTCGTCGTCGGCGGCATTCCAGTTCCAGACGTGGTAGTGGTTGGTGACGGAGGTCACCGCGCCCTGCTCGTCGGTGACGACCTGCCACGCATAGCCCTTGACGTCCACGTTCGGCGTGATCGTCAGGTCGGCGGACGGCGTGAACGTGACCGGGTTCCGGCTCTCGACGCCGTCCGGGAGGCCGTCCCACGACTCGAAGCCGAGGACGCGGTCGGTCTGGCCCGCCGGCGCGTAGCGGAAGTAGTAGTCGCTCCTGAAGTCCCTGAGCTCGACCTTCACCTCGCCGTCCGCCGCCACGACCTGTCCGTTCGTCGTCGCGACGTCGTTCACGTACACGGTCGCCAGGTCTTCGTCGAAGTTCCTGACGGTGATGCTGACGGACGCCAGCGCGGAGTGCGCGGCGAACGCGGCGGCGGCGATGGTCTTGAGTTTCATGGTTGGTTCCTTTCCAACGTATAATTTACGATGCGTATTATACCCCCCCCCCCCGCATTTTGTCAAGGGGGGTGTTTTTGGTTTTTTTGGTG
>CAVCXQ010000181.1:0-3146 GCA_963606275.1 uncultured Muribaculaceae bacterium
GCGCATCGACCTGCTGAAGAAGTCCGAGCGCGTCAAGGCCAGGAACTTCGCCGCGCTCCTTCCGAAGGGCGTGCCGGTCATCTACACGAAGGACATCGACCACACCGTCCTCTCTGACGGACGCCTCATCAACCCGGTGCACGACTTCGAGAAGCCGGTCAGGAACCTCGCGGCGAAGTGCCGCGCGCTCTCCGGCAAGTCGGGCGCGATCGCCAAGGTCGCGTTCCAGCCGAAGTCGATGGCGGACGTCTCGCGGCTTTTCGCGGAGACGGAGAGGCTTGGCGACGACGTGCCGCACGTCACGCTCGCGATGGGGGCGCAGGGGCTCGCCACGCGCGTCCTAGCGGCGCGGACGCGCTCGCTCTGGACATACTGCTCGGTCGGCGGACTCGAGTCTATCGGACACATCTCGCCGGAGGAGCTCGTGCGCACGTATCGCTTCCGCTCGGTCACGCGCGACGCGGCGCTCTTCGGCGTCACGGGCTGGCCGCTCAGGAAGACACGCTCGCCGGAGCTCCACAACGCGGCGTTCGCGGACGAGGACGTCGACGCGGTGATGGTGCCGTTCCCGGCGAAGACGGCGCGAGAGGCCCTCGACTTCATGAAGGCGATGGGCATGAAGGGAATGGCCGTCACCATCCCGCACAAGAAGGCGATCCTGCCGCTCCTAGACCGCGTCGACCCGCTCGCGAAGCACCTCGGCGCCGTCAACACCGTGTCGCTGGAGAACGGAAGATATGTCGGCTACAACACTGACGTCGCCGGCTTCGCGGAGGCGATAGCCGCGTTCGCGGGCGACCTGCGCGGCAGGCGCGTCGCGGTGCTCGGCGACGGCGGCGCGGCGCAGGCCGTCAAGGCGGCGCTCAAGAAACTCGGCGCAAGGTTCGAGGTCTTCCATCGGCGGACGCCGCCTGCGGGCTTCGACGTCCTTGTCAACGCGACGCCGGTCGACCCGATTCCTGACTACGTCTTCGCTGGCACGGAGCTGGTCTACGACCTCGGCTACGTGCCGGACGTGACGCCGTTCATGGCGCGCGCGGCGGCGGCAGGATGCCGCGTCGAGAACGGGTTCGGGATGCTCAAGGCCCAGGCGCGCGAGCAGCGCCGCATCTGGGGCGTATGGCGATTCGGGGCAGATGATTCCAGATGAGCGACTTTCTTCTCTCCCTTAAGGACGTGTCCCTGGCCTTCGGCGGGCCGCCGGTCCTGGACGGCGTGTCGGTCTCGATTTCGCGCGGCTTCCGCGCCGCGCTGACCGGCCGCAACGGCTCCGGCAAGTCCACGCTCCTGAAGGTCGTCGCCGGCGAGCTGCAGCCAGACTCCGGCGAGATCGTCCGCGCCCCCGGCCTCCGGACCGTCTACGTGCCGCAGGACGTCCCCCACGACCGCCCCGGCGACGCGGCGTTCAACGCGCTCTCCGGCGGCGGACGACGGCGGAAGATCCTGGAGGAGGCCCTGCTGTCGCGTCCCGACCTGCTGCTCCTCGACGAGCCGACGAACCACCTGGACATGGAGGCGATCGACTGGCTTGAGGGCTTCCTGCGGCGCAGCCGCGAGATGTCCGTGGTGCTGGTCACGCACGACCGCCGCTTCCTGAAGCGCGTCGCGACGCGGATCTTCGACCTCGACCGCGGCGAGCTCTCCGGCTGGGAGTGCGACTACGAGACCTTCGTCAGGCGCAAGGCCGAGCTGCTGGACGACGAGGCCGTCCGCTGGGAGCGCAAGGCGAAGAGGCTCGCGCAGGAGGAGGCGTGGATCAGGCGCGGGGTGAAGGCGCGGACGACGCGCAACGAGGGGCGCGTGGCGGCGCTGAAGAAGCTTCGCGCGGAGTTCGCGGCGCGGCGCCAGTCGCCGGGCGCGGCGTCCATGCGACTGGATTCCGCCGCGCCGGGCGGCGTCCGCGTCCTCAAGGTCGAGAACCTCGGCTTCTCATACGGCGGCGGACGTCCGATCGTGTCCGGCTTCACCGCCGACGTCCTGCGCGGCGAGCGCATCGGCATCCTCGGCGGCAACGGCGCCGGCAAGACCACGCTCCTCAACCTCCTCACCGGAAGGCTGGAGCCGACGGAAGGTCGCGTGACCGTCGGGACCGGCGTCGAGATGGCGTTCTTCGACCAGCTGCGCGCCGAGCTCCGCCCAGAGCTGTCCGTCAAGGACAACGTCGCCAGCGACCGGGACGAGGTCGTCGTCGGCGGCGTCAGGAAGCACGTCTACTCGTATCTCGCGGACTTCCTGTTCACGCCCGAGCGCTGCCGGACTCCGGTCAAGGCGCTGTCCGGCGGCGAGCGTGCGCGTCTCCTGCTCGCCAGGCTCTTCATGCGTCCGTCGAACCTGCTGGTGATGGACGAGCCGACGAACGACCTCGACGTCGAGACGCTCGAGCTCCTGGAGGAACAGCTGCTCGCGTATTCCGGCACCCTGCTGCTCGTCTCGCACGACCGCGAGTTCCTCGACAACGTCGTCACCTCGACCTTCGCGCTGGAGGGCGACGGGAAGGTGGCGTGCTGCCCGGGAGGATACGAGGACTACGTGCGGCAGAGGGGAACGGTGAACGGGGAACGGGAAGCGGAAAAGCCTTCCAAACCTCCCAAGCCTCCCAAACCTTCCAATCCCTCCAAACTCACTTTCAACGAGAAGCGGGAGCTAGAGGCCCTGCCGGGGCGGATCGAGACAATGGAGAGGGAAATCGCCGAGATCGAGGCGTCCGACCCGGTGAAGGAATACGCCCGCTACGCCGAGCTGCCGGCGAAGCAGGCGGAGCTGGAGAGCCTCGTCGAGCGCTGGGCGGAGCTCGCCGAGCGCGCCGGCGAGTCCTGACCAATGGACGAATGCCGGCGGTGTCCAGCGCGGCGTCCCCGTTGACGATCACGACCTGACCGCCGCCAAGGCATCGAGCTTCGCGAGCGCCGCGCCGGATTCGAGCGACTGCCGCGCGAGCGGCACGGCCTCCGCCAGCGTCTCCGCCTTCCCCCCGGCGACGATCGCCGCCGCCGCGTTGAGGATCGTCGCCGCGCGCTTCGCGCCGCCGACCCGCCCTTCCAGCACCCCCCGCATCAGCGCGGCGTTCTCCTCCGGCGTCCCGCCGGCAAGGTCGTCGAGCGGAAACGTCTCGCCCAGGAGCTCGGCGGACGAGACGAGCTTCGACG
>CAVCXQ010000182.1:0-3141 GCA_963606275.1 uncultured Muribaculaceae bacterium
TCGACGGCGTCAAGCGCATGATCCTGAAGCTGTATCGCGACGACATCTCGAAGTTTGCGAAGTCCGGCGCGGCGAAGGTGCGGCGGATCCTGGACGGCATCCCCGGCCAGCTTGCGAAGAAGGAGAAGAAGTTCGCCCTCGCCTCCCTCGGCAAGGACGCGCGGCGGCGCACCTACGAGGAGGCTTTCCTCTGGCTTGACGACGCGAAGATCGCGAACACGGCCTATAACGCGACAGATCCGAACGCCGCGCTGGCAATGAGCGCGGACGACGCGATGGTCAAGCTGTACCTGGCGGACACGGGGCTTCTGCTGTCTCTCGCTCTCGGCGACGCCCCGTTTACGGAGAACGCACTGTATCACGAGGTCTATTCGGGCGAGCTGGGCATCAACGAGGGGATGGTCATGGAGAACTACGTGGCGCAGGCCTTCGCATCGCGAGGCCGTCGCCTTTATTTCTACTCTCGCTACGACCTGAAGGATGCGGACGGACGCATGGAGGTGGATTTCCTGATCCGATGCGGCGACGCGATTTCGCCCGTCGAAGTCAAGAGCGGCAAGAACTATGCGAGACATTCATCGCTCGACAAGTTCCGGGCGAAGTTCGGCAACCGCCTCGGAGAGCCGTTCATCCTCTACACGAAAGACATGATGGAGAAAGACGGCATTACCCATCTGCCGCTCTACATGGCCTCCTGCCTCTGAACCGAGCGGGAAGCACGGACTGATGGCCGGGTCGAAGAGGCTGTTCATCGCGCTGGACGACCTCGCGTCGTAGAACATGAGCATGTCGAGCGGCTCGGACTGGCACACGGTCATGGTGGCGGCGATGAGCGTCGCGCTCTTGAGGTTGAGGTCGCCGCTCTCGGCGCGCAGCGAGTAGACCCAGTCGTCGGTCCACCCCTTCACGTAGTTCCACTCGTTGTTGATGGACTCGGTCTTCTTGAAGCCGTGGCGGTCGAGCATGTCGCGGAAGGCGCGGCACTTCCCTGCGACGTGGTCGGGGTTCCTGAGGTAGCTATGCCAGGAGAAGAAGTCGAGCGGCGTCCCGGTCTTCTCGCAGTAGGCGACGAACTGCTCCGCCCAGCCCTGGTCGTAGGCCAGCGCGGGGCCGCCGACCTTGATGCCGGGGAACTTCGCCTTCAGGTGCTTGGCTGCCGTCTCGTAGAAGCGGAAGAACTCCTCCGCCGTGCCTCCCCAGGTGCGCGGGTTGGTCTCCCACTGCCCGACGTCCAGGTCGGGCTCGTTCCAGATCTCCCAGTAGACGAACGCAGTTGATCGAGTCGTGCAGGCGGGCGACTTGGGCGTCCTGCGGCGATTCTCTCCTCACACGAAGCCACGGAGGCACGGAGGGCCATGCGAAATGGCCTGTTGAGATTTAGTGGCATTTTATCACGCATTAAATCTCATCGCAAGGTGAATGGCGATGTTCCTGCGTCCGCGCCGCTTCGGCAAGTCGCTTCTCTGCTCGATCATGCAGTGCTACTACGACCGCGACCACGCCGGTCGCTTCGACGAGTTCTTTGGGGGACTCGACATCGGGAAGAGCCCAACGGAGGAGCGCTAGAACATCACCAGTTCCGATTGCGCATAATCGGCGTTATGTAAACTAGGGTTGGTCGGAGGCGAAGACGTACCAGTTCAGGATCTTCGCCCCGCCCAGCTTCTCCATCGCCGAATAGATCCGCCCCAGCGTCATCCCCTTGGGCGCGAACAGAAAGCACGTGTCCGTCCGCTCGTGCTTCTTCGCGTCCGCAAACGGAATCTTCTTCGGCGTCAGCTTCGGGTCGTCGCCATCGACGTTCCAGTCTTCCTCGACGAACACGAGCGTGTCGGCGTCCGGCGTCTCGCCGACCGTCAGCTCGAACGGCTGCGCGAGACGCTGCAGCCGCTCGCGCCAGCTTACCTTGGGCATGAACGCCCGGTAGAACAGCCGCCCGGCGCGGCGTCCGTTCACCTTGACCCTCGGAGAGTCCACGACCGCAAGGGCCTGCGCGATCTTCGTCGCCTCGTCCACGGTCAGCGACGGGTCGAGGTCTGCCAGCACCTCGACCTCGCCGGCGGCCGCCGCCGCCTGGATTTCCTTGATGCGCCCGGCGGCCGCGCCGGGCGTGAACGACAGCTCGAGCCGCCGTGGGGCCGACTTCTCGTCCCACGTCACCGTGAACGTCCGCCGCTCTCCCTTCTTCAGCCCGACCTTCGCCAGGTGCGCCCCGTATACCACCCCCTGGGGGTATATTCCGTTGAATACGAACGGCGACTGCGCGATGGTGTAGAGCGCGCAGAACGACAGCGGCATGACGTCGCCGGCGACCGGCGCGTCCTTCCCGTCGCGCGTCCCGCCGGTGTAGACGAACGGAGCCGGCGAGACGCCGTCCGGCCACTTGGTCTCGATGAACTCGGACATCGCCGGGCTGAAGGACGCCGTGCAGCCGACTGGCCAGAGGACGCAGTCGGCGACGGACGGGGCGCGTCCGCGCGGAAGCCCCGCCTTCTCGAGGCGCGCGCACAGCTCGCCGAGCGGCTCGTCGAGCAGGAACATCGTCTCGTAGTCGCGGTCGGAGTCCCTGCCGGCGAAGAGAAACTCGATCGGAGTGCCCTTCTCGACGCCGGTGGCCGTCGCGGTGAACGTCAGCGACGCGGCGAGCAGCGCGGAGATCACGCCATCCCCTTCTCCGCCTCGCCGCGCAGGCGGCGGACGGCGCGCTTGAACCCTTCCGCGCTGCGAGCGATGATCGCCTCGTCGACGCTGCTGGAGATCCGCACGTAGCCGGCGTAGCCGAAGCCGCTTCCGGGCACGACGAGGATCTTCTCCTCGACGAGCGCGTCGACGAACCTGAGGTCGTCGGCGACCGGGCTTTTCGCGAAGAAGTAGAACGCGCCCTTCGGCATCGCGAACTCGACTCCCGCCTCGGAGAGCACCTTCGCCATCAGGCGGCGGCGGCGGTCGTAGACGCCGAGGTCGACCGTCTCGTCCAGGAGCGCGGCGGCGACGCGCTGGCCGATCACCGGCGAGTTCACCGAGCCGAGGGTGCGGTTGGTGAGCGTGACCGCCGCGAGCAGCGTCTCGGCGCCGGGCATCGCCGAGTTGCCGAGGAAGTAGCCGACGCGCTCGCCGGCGAGCGAGAGCGACTTCGAGAAC
>CAVCXQ010000183.1:0-3141 GCA_963606275.1 uncultured Muribaculaceae bacterium
GAACCTGCTCGAAAGCGAGATGTTCGGACACGTCAAGGGCGCGTTCACCGGCGCGGTGTCCGACAAGGAGGGACTCTTCGAGGCGGCGAACGGCGGGACGCTCTTCCTGGACGAGATCTCGTCGATGCCGCTCATCCTGCAGGGCAAGTTCCTGCGCGCGCTGCAGGAGCGCGAGATCCGCCGCGTCGGCGACACGCGGAGCATCCCGGTCGACGTGCGCGTCGTCGCGGCGTCCAACGCGAACCTGGAGGAGGCGGTCGTCAAGGGGACGTTCCGCAGCGACCTCTTCTACCGCCTCGCGGTCATCATGATCGACATCCCGCCGCTCAGGGAGCGCAAGGAGGACGTCCTGCCCCTGGCGCGGCACTTCCTGGCGGAGGAGGTCGGCAAGGGCAAGCCGGCCCCGGCGATCGGCGAGGCCGCCGCGAACGCGCTTCTCGCCTACGACTGGCCGGGCAACGTGCGCGAGCTGGAGAACTCGATGCGCCACGCGCTCACCTTCTGGCGCCAGGGCGAGATCACGCCGAAGGACCTCCCCTCGCGCGTCGTCGAGCACAAGGCGTCAGAGACGGCGTCGTCCGGCGGCGCGGCGCCCGGCGCGACGGGGGCGGACGCCAACGCCTCGCTGAAGAGCTTCCTCAGGCAGAAGGAGCGCGAATACATCGGGCAGATCCTGAACGCGGAGGGCGGCGACAAGGAGAAGGCCGCCGAACGCCTGAAGGTCAACCTCTCGACGCTCTACCGCAAGCTGAGCGAAGAATGAGAAGTGGAGAAGTTGAAAAGTGGAGGAGTGGAGAAGTTGACGGATGGGCGATTTCTTGATTTTGCGAACGCCCGTTCGCGAAATTGAGAAAGAGACGCCATTCCCGTTTTGCTCTGGTCGTCGTCGCTCCACTAGACGCATCGGCTAGCCAATGCGGTAGCCGACGCCGCGGACGGTCTCGACGTGGCGGGCCCAGTCGCCGAGCTTCTGGCGCAGCTTCGCCACCTGCACGTCCACCGTGCGCTCCGCCGGCGGGCGCGCGAACACCCGCCCGCGGTGCGCCACCAGCCGCGCCAGGAGGTCGAACTCTCCCGGCGTCAGGTCGAGCCTCCTTCCGCGCAAGGTCGCGACGCGTCCCGCCAGGTCGAGGGACAGCCCGTCGAAGTCCGCGCCAGGCGCCGGCTGTCCGCGCCGCAGGACGGACGCCACGCGCGCCAGCAGGACGCGGCGGTCGAACGGCTTGGTCACGTAGTCGTCCGCCCCCGCCTCCAGGCCCGCGCACACGTCCTCCGGCTCCGTCCGCGCCGTCACCATCACGATCCGCACGTCGGCGAGCGACGGGTCGGCGCGGACGCGCCGCGCCACGGAGAGTCCGTCGAGGCCGGGGAGCATGACGTCAAGGAGCACCAGGTCGGGGCGGTCGCGGCGGATCAGGTCGAGCGCGTCGTCGCCGCGTCCGCACATCGTCACCTCGGTGTATCCCGCCTCCTGGAGGGCCATGCCGAGCAGCGCCCGTATGGTCGAGTCGTCCTCGGCGACGAGGATGCCGGCTCGGCTAGCCACCCGACGCCTCCCCCCTGCGCATCGCGCGGAGGTCGATGATGCGCTGGTTGTCGCTGCCTCGGAACGGAAGCGAGATGTCCTTCAGCGCCTCGACGAACGGTCCGTCCACGAGGACGTCGACGAGCCCGAGCATCTCCGGCGTCGTCTCGATGTCGAAGCGCGGCGGCGAGAGGCGCATGGTCTCGGCGTCGAGGACGCAGCCGGTGTATGCCCAGACCGTCTTCGTCTCGCCGAAGCGCTGGCGGAAGCGGCGGAGGAACGGCAGGAGCGCGCGCTGGTTCGCCGGCTCCATCGGCTCGCCGCCGAGCAGGGTGAGCCCGGCGATCTGCTCCGGCGCCAACGCGGCGAGGATCGCGTCCTCGACCGCCGGGGTGAACGGCTGGCCGTAGTCGAAGTCCTGCGCCTCCTTGTTGAAGCATCCGGGGCAGTGGTGCGTGCAGCCGGAGACGAAGAGCGAGACGCGAACGCCCTCGCCGTTCGCGATGTCGCACGTCCGTATGGATGCATAGTTCATGAATTCGCCTTGCCGTCCCATCGGGATATGCGTGTAGTATAGCACAACCCGTCGTTCGGATACAAGGCCAAAAGCCATGGGCGATTGACCCGAGGCGGCGAAAATCGTATAATTCGCGCGTCTATTCGAGAAAGGAACGACGAAGACATGAAACTGATAGGCGAGAAGATATTCGCCAGGAACGCCGACGGACGCCTCGCGAGCCGCATCGGCACGCTCTTCCTCCGCACTCCTGGCCTGGTCACCACGAACGGCATCCACGCCATGCAGCGCGTCCAGTGGCTGGAGGAGCTCTCGAAGGAGCGCCCCCTCACGCCCTCCGAGGAGGAGGCCGAGATCGCCGAGTCCGTCGACCTCATCTTCACCGAAGACCTCGCGCTGATCCGCCCGAACCCCGACCGCATGGACCTTGCGCTCCGGGCGGACGAGGTGCTGCAGACGATGGTGCCGAAGCCGCAGGTGCGCTTCCTGAACACTTCGTCGGCGAAGGTGCGCGACGCCCTGCGCGGACGCGGCGAGAACTGGCGCATGGCGCGGCAGCCGATCTCGCAGGACGACATGGCGGCGATGATCGAGAACGCGAAGGTCGCGATCGGCGAGAGCCCCCTCTACCGCTACAACCCGACGACCGGCACGCGCTACCTGACGGCGGGTGCGTTCGCCGAGGCGGAGTCGCTGGACGCGGGAGCCTTCCGCCGGCAGGTCGCCGAGATCGTCACCGGAATGGGACGCCGCAACCGCTCCGGCCACCCGGAGGTCGACCTCTTCCCGACCACGACGCCGATCGAGGTCAGGCGCTCGCTCCGCGAGTTGAAGCCCGACGCGCTCGACGACGCCGCGCTCCGCGAGGCCTGCGCGAAGATCCTGCTCGACTGGAGGATGTCCCTCCCCGCCGAGCTCCGCGACGAGTCGGCCGCCAACTTCGACTGGCGCAACGCGATGTGCCGGGCGCTCACCGCCGGCCCGAACGAGACCTCCGCCGAGGAGTCGGAGCTGATAAGCGGCATCTCGCCGGAGTTCTACCGCCAGATCGAGTGGCTGCCCGGCGCGCGCATCGACGACGGCGAGGTCGTCTTCGACC
>CAVCXQ010000184.1:0-3123 GCA_963606275.1 uncultured Muribaculaceae bacterium
CACCTGCTCGTCGCCGGCGCCACCGGACAGGGCAAGTCCGTCTGCCTCAACTCGCTCATCAACGGACTGCTCATGACCAAGACGCCGGACGAGCTCAAGCTCATCATGGTCGACCCGAAGTCCGTCGAGTTCACCAACTACGCCGAGCTCCCCCACCTGATCGGCCCGATCATCACCGAAAACCAGAAGGTCGTCTTCTCGCTCAAGTGGGCGGTGGTGGAGATGGAGCGGCGGCTCAAGCTCTTCGCCAGGGTCCACGTCCGCAACATCTACGACTACAACCACCGCCCCAGCCTCACCCAGACGGACATGTTCGGGGCGGACACGCCGGTCGGCGGCGGCGACCCCAAGACCGTCCCCTACATCGTCATCATCATCGACGAGGTCGCCGACCTCATGTCGCAGTGCTCCAAGGAGGTCTCGCCGCACATCGCCCGCCTGACGGCAAAGGCGCGCGCCGCCGGCATCCACCTCATCCTCGCCACCCAGCGCCCGGACGCCCGCATCATCACCGGCGCGATCAAGGCCAACATACCGGGCCGCGTCGCCTTCAAGACGGCGACCGGCATCGACTCCCGCACCATCCTCGACGCCGGCGGGGCGGAGAACCTCATCGGACGCGGCGACATGCTCTTCAAGTCCAAGGACGGACTTCTCGTCCGCGCCCAGGGCGCCTGGATCAGCGACCCGGAGATCGAGCGCATCGTCGCCTTCATCGGACAGCACTCGACCGTCCAGTTCGACCCCAAGTTCGCCAAGAAGCTCCAGTCCATCAAGGAGGAGTCCGAGGACATCTTCGCCGACCCGGAGGCGGACGCCGAGGCGGCGAAGACGGCCGCCGCGGAGGCGCGCGCCCAGGTCAAGGCGGACGCCGCCGCCGACGACTTCAAGAAGGCCGTCGAGTGCGTCATCAACACCCGCCGCGCCTCGACGTCGCATTTCCAGCGCCAGATGGGCTGGGGCTACAACCACGCGGCGAAGATCCTCGACATGCTCACCGAGCGCGGCGTCGTATCCGCGCCCCAGGGCATGGGCCCGCGGCAGATCGTCATGTCCCAGGAGGAGCTCCTCGCCGTCTTCAACGAGGGCGCCGCCGACGCCCCGGCCGACGGCGCCGCGGAAGAAGCGGATGCCGCCGCCGCTTTCTCCGACGAATCCTTCGCCAACGACGACGAGATGGGGGAAGAGGAGAATAATCGAATAGTCGAATAATCGAATAATCGAATTAGAGAATTAGCGAGATGAAACTCAACTGCTGAAACCAGCCTTAAAGAACGGGAGTGAACGAGATGATCGAATTCGGAAAGACGCTGCGTGAGGCGCGGGAGGCCGCCGGACTCTCCGTGGCCCAGCTCGCTGACAAGACCCACATGCCGCCCTCGCGCATCGAGCAGCTCGAGGCCGAGGACTTCTCCAAGATCCCCGCCGCCATCTACGGCCGCGGCTTCGTCCGCCTCTACTGCGAGGCCGTCGGACTCGACCCCAGGCCGCTGTCCGCCGAGTTCACGGACATCTTCAACGGACGCCGCGAGCCGGAGATCCGCGAACGCGCCACCGCCGCGCCGTCCGCCGCGCCGTCCCCCGAGCCGCCGGTAGGGCGCGACGTCCCCGGCGCGCCGCCCCCGCCCCCGATCGCGCCCGAACCCCAGCCGGTCGAACGCGGACGGCTCACACGGAGTCACGGAGCCACGGAGTCGGAGGAGCAGACCGACACGCCGTCGGTAGGGCGCGATGACCCCATCGCGCCGTCCCCGTCGCTTTCGCGCTACGCCGCGCCGGTCAGAGAGACGGCGAGGCGATCGCTGCCGCCGTTCGTCTGGCGCTTCGCCGTCCTCGGCGCGGTCGCCGTCGTCGTCCTCTGGCTCGCGTTCCTCGGCGTCCGCGCCCTCTACCGCGCCACCGGCGGAACGCCGCCGACCGACGTCGAAGATGCCGCTCCGCAGTCCGAGGCCGCCGCCTCCGCCGCACCTGCGACGCCGGCATCCCCTGCCGCGCCCAGGACGCAGCAGAAGATCCCCGAGCTCTACATCGACTGACGCGAGGCTGAGGCGATGATGAAGCGCGCGTTTCTCGTCGTGTTCGCCGCAGCCGGCGTCGCCGCGCTGTCAGGGTGCTGGTCGTTCGGCACTTCCGAATACCCGCAGGTCGAAGTCACCGCGATGCCGGCGGGCACGGCGTCCAGCAACGCCGTGTCCGTCGCCGTCACCGGCTTCGCCGCCTCCTGCGTCGAATACGAGCCGGTCTACGGACTCCAGACCGTCTACGTGCCGGATGTCTACGGATGCCGCCACGGGCGCGGCAGGCCGTTCTCGCAGACCGTCATCGCGCCCGGCCGCTACGAGACATTCTCCACCGTCGCCTACGTCCCGCAGGCCAGGCTGACGGACGCCTACCTGCGCCGCGCCAAGGACGCGCTGGAGCGCGCCGGGATCTCAGTCGCCGCGCCGACGCCGGACTGGACGCTCGACGTCGCGTTCTCCGGTCCCGTCAGTTCCGACGCCGACGCCCTCAGGCAGATCGGATGGAACCTGTGCACGGTGTTTTTCTGCGACTACGCGGCGGCGAGCTGGACTGCGCAGCTGCGGGTGCGCGACAACCGCACCGGGCGTCTCGTCTTCCACAACGACTACGTCCAGAGATACGAGACGAAGGTGTTCGGGCTGGTGCCGCTGCTGTCGATCTCGTCGGCGCGGGAGACCACGCTTTCGTACATCCAGGGCTGGTGCCTCTCGGCGCTGACCGACCGCGTCGTCGCCGACGCCACCGCGTTCTTCGCCAGCCGCATTTCAGAATAGCTCCTTCCGCCACCGGAGATACGCCCATAGGCGTAGCCAAAAGAAATGCAAGCGTGCTTTCACAGCCGGGCGCGATTTTGGTATAATACGCGCCGCTATGAACGAATCAGACACGTCTCGCCACTTCCTCCGCCAGTGGATCGAGAAGGACGTCGCCGACGGCACGACCGGCGGTCTCGTCGTCACGCGCTTCCCGCCTGAGCCCAACGGCTACATCCACATCGGCCACGCCAAGGCCGTCTGCGTCGACTTCGGCATGGCCGAGCTCTTCGGCGGCGAATGCCACCTGCGCCTCGACGACACGAACCCGACGAAGGAGTCCGACGAA
>CAVCXQ010000185.1:0-3074 GCA_963606275.1 uncultured Muribaculaceae bacterium
GACACCCACTCGGAATATCCGTTGCCGATCCCCAGGATCCCCTTCGCGGACGACACCTCCTTCCACTCCGCCTCCGTCGGGATGTCGAAGCCGGCCTCGCCAGTCCGCTCCGCCAGCCTCGCGAGCCACTTCTTCGCCATCACGTAGGACACGTGGTCGACCGGCGCGAGCGGCGCGTGCGACGCCGACGGGTTGTCCGCGTCGAACCGCTCCCACTGCGCCTGCGAGGTCTCGTAGACCGCCGCGAACAGTCCGTCCCCGACGCGCTTCATCACCAGCCTCTCCGAGCGGTCGCGGTCGCACCAGCCCATCGACGGCGCGGCGTCCAGCTCCTCCATCTCGCCAGTCGCCAGGTCGTAGACGCGATACAGCCCCTTCGACCGCTCCAGCCGCCGGACCGCCCGGCCCTCGCGCGCCTGCGCGGCGCGATGCGTGAACGCGTCCCAGGACAACCCCTCCTTGCGCCCGGCCCACATCTTCTCGCCGAGCGTCTGGATCGCCGGGAAGAGACGCGCATACGTCCCGTCAAGGTCGACGCCCGCCTCGCCGCCGTCGTTCCATAGCGCGAACTTGCCGCCCGCCAGCCCCGGATGCGACGGGTCGACGTGGAACTCCTCGAACTCGCTCGGCTCCCAGATCCGGAACAGCCGCTCGTAGTTGAGATGGTCGTAGTAGTAGCCAGCGTTCGGCACGATGTAGACGAGGTTGTCCGGCACGCAGATCACCCCGAAGCCGTCCTTCAGCGCGTCGAGCGGAAGGCAGTAGCCGTTGTGCCAGATGTCCAGCGTGACGTCCGTCGGGTCGACCGGCGTCCTCCCGGCCGCGTGGGTGAGCGCGCCCCACGCGCGCGGGCGCTTGCCGAGCCGGCGGACAACGCCGAGCATCGCGTCCGTGTACGCCCGGAACGCCTCCGCCTCGCGCTTGTCGTATTCGTCGGTGCCGACGGACACGTTCGGGCCGGCGAACACCGGGTCGTCGCCTCCGCAGTATTCCGCGAACAGCCTCTCCATGAACGGCACGACCTCCGGGTTGTGCAGGTCGAGGTGGGTGTCGCCGTAGTTCTTCGACTTGAAGTCGGGGCGGTAGCGGACGAACGCGCGCGAATGGGCTGGCGAGTCGATCTCGGGGACGACGTCGACGCCGCGCTCCGCCGCGCGCTTCACGAAAGCGCGGAACTCCGCCTTCGAGTAGCGCTGCTCCGACGCGAGCCCGGGGAAGGTTTCCGACTCGATCCTGAACGACCAGTTCGTGCCGGGCCCGTTGTCGTTGAGGTGGAGGTGCAGCTCGTTGAGCTTGTAGTGCGCGAGCGCGTCGACGAGCTCGTCCAGGAACTGCATCGGATACCACTTGCGGGCGACGTCGAGCATGACGGCGCGGACGCGGTACTTCGGCGCGTCCTCGACCACGCCGGCGGGAATGCGTCCGCCGAAGGCGTCGGAAAGCTGCGCGAGCGTCGTGCGCGCGTGCCGCTCGCCGGCGGCGGTCGGCGCGGCGATCCGGACGCCGGACGGAGAGATCTCAAGGCGATACGCCTCCGGGCCGGCGCCGGACACAGACTCCCGGACGACCTGCACGGAGCCGGTGCCCGCGCACGTCCCCTGCGACGGGCGCCACTCGCGGACAGACGGGATGACGGGAAGCGACGCGGCGTCCGTCGGGACGATCGCGCCGTGGGCGCGCAGCGCCGCCTTGACCTCGGCGAGCGGCGCCTCCAGCGGAGAGCACCCATGCCTTGCGGCGACCGCCGCCGCCGCGCCGGCGGCCTGCCCCATCGCCATGCACGCCGCCTCCACGCGAAGCCCGGAGTTCGCCCCCCGGTCGCTGCTGACGCACCGCCCCGCCGCCAGCAGGTTCCGCGAGCCCTTCGGCGCCAGCGCGCGCAGCGGCACCGTCGCCACCACGCCCTCCGCCAGGTGCGCCGGCGCCACGCCCTTCTCCTTGTCGTGCAGGTCGACCGGATAGAACGCATAGCAGAGCGCGTCAGGAAACACGCGGCCGGACACGTAGTCCGCCTGCGTCACCTCGTATTCCCCGCGGATGCGGTAGGTCTCGCGGACGCCCACCTCCGGCGACATCGACACCAGCGAGGCGTTCCCCAGCCCCGGCAGACCCCTGACGAAGCGATACATCCTCAGCATCGAGGCGCGTCCGCGCATGTTCGTGTCCGTCCGCAGGTCGGCCGTGGAGCTGTCCGCGTCGTCGACGTAGTTGGCCGTGTCGCCGCGGCACTCCAGGAACCTGCGGAGCCCCCAGCGGGCGTCGTTCGGACGGAGGCGTCCGTCCGCCACCGCCTCGGCGAACGCGCGCTCCAGCGCCGCGCCGTCGAGCTTGCCGACGTCGACGCCGGGGTCGAGCGCGTAGACGAAGGTGCCGGGCTGGCGCACCTCCGAGCGCTCGCGCGCGAATCCGGCGAGCGCGACGACGGACGCGTCGCCGGTGCAGTCCACGATCTGCCGTGCGCGGATCGTCCGGGTGTCGCCGACCGCCGCGACCGAGAGACTCCAGGCGCCGTCCGAAAAGACGGCCGCCGTCGGCGCGGAGTGGTAGTGGACGCGCACGCCGGCCTGCGCCAGCGCCTCCTCCGCCAGCGCGACGTAGAGCGGGACGTTGATCTGGATCTGGTGCTTCCAGTGCGCCGCGCCGGTCGGCTTGCGGAAGTCGGGGAGCGTTCCGCCGGCGAGCGCGACGCAGTTCGTGACCAGCCGGTAGCCGACGCCGTCGATGACCTGACGTCCCCAGGCGTGGAAGAGCCCCGGGAAGCTGACGCCGCCGCTCGTCATCGTGCCGCCGACCTGGAAGCCCTGCTCGACGAGGACTGTCCGGGCGCCGACGAGCGCGCTCTGCAGCGCGGCGGAAACGCCGGCCGTGCCGCCGCCGACCACCGCGACGTCGAATTCCTCGTCCGGCAGCGCCGCCGCGCCAGCCGTGCCCGCCGCAGTTAGACAGCCGAGGGACAGGACGAGCGCGAGCGCATGGCGCGTCCGCGCGGATCTATGGATACGGACGCGATCAATGGTGTCGTCGATCGCGGCCAGCGACGGACAGGCCGTCTCGATGATGTGCCGATGGAGCAT
>CAVCXQ010000186.1:0-3065 GCA_963606275.1 uncultured Muribaculaceae bacterium
CGCACCAACCTCGGCCGCGCCGCCGTCCGCCGCCAGGAGATCGTCGACGAGACCGAAAAGGGCGTCGTCCCGCTCGCCAAGGCCTGGACGGACATCCCGCTCGCCGAGACCGCGCCCGGCGTCTTCACCGCCGAGATTCCGCTCGACGAGGTCGGCGTCTTCTCCGGCAAGGCCTGCTTCTTCCCCGAGGGCTCCGACGTGCCGGAATGGCCGGAGGGACGCAACCTGCACGTCAAGGTCGAGAGCGCCGAGACCCGCAAGGGCAACGCCGTCTACTGCGTCTTCCCGCGCCAGTTCGGGAGCTTCCGCGAGGTCGCCCGCCGGCTGCCGACGATCATGGACGAGATGGGCTTCCGCATCGTCCAGACCCTGCCGCCGTTCCCCGTGCCGACGACCTACGCCGTCATGGGCGAATACGGCAGCCCGTTCGCCGCGACCGACTTCCTCTCCGTCGACCCCGCCATGGCCGAGTTCGACGAGTCCGCCACCCCGCTCGACCAGTTCCGCGAGCTGATCGGCGCCGTCCACGCAAGGGGCGGACTCTTCTTCGTCGACCTCCCCGCCAACCACACCGGCTGGGCCTCGACCCTCCAGACCCACCACCCCGACTGGTTCCGCCGCGAGCCGGACGGACGCTTCCGCTCGCCCGGCGCCTGGGGCGTCACCTGGGCCGACCTCGTCGAGCTGGACTACGCCAACGCCGGGCTTCGCGCCTACATGGCGGACGTATTCCTCTTCTGGTGCCGCAACGGCGTGGACGGCTTCCGCTGCGACGCCGGCTACATGATCCCCGCCGAGACCTGGGAATACATCGTCGCGAAAGTCCGCCAGGAATATCCCGACACCGTCTTCCTGCTCGAAGGCCTCGGCGGCAAGATCGAGACGACGACGCGCCTGCTCGCCGAGTCGAACCTCGACTGGGCGTATTCGGAGCTCTTCCAGACCTACGACCGCGGACAGTTCGAGTGGTATCTCCCCGGCGCGATCGAACGCGCCGAGAAATATGGCACGCTCGTCCACTTCGCCGAGACGCACGACAACGACCGCCTCGCCAAACGCGGCGAAACCTACGCCCGCCTCCGCGTCCAGCTCGCCGCGCTCCTCTCGTGGCAGGGCGCGTGGGGCATGGCCAACGGCGTCGAGTGGTATGCGACGGAGAAGATCGACGTCCACGGCAAGAACGACCTCAACTGGGGCGCGTCGCGCAACATGGTCGCGCTGATCGCGAAACTCAACCGTCTCCTGCGCGAGAACCCGTGCTTCGTCGGCGACGCGCGGCTCCGCCTCGTCACGCGCGGTGACGGCAACACGCTCGCCGCCGTGCGCACGCGCGACGGCTTCGCGCCAGTCCTCGTGCTCGCGAACCTTGACTGCGAGAAGGGCGCGACGATTCGCTGGGACCTCGACGCCTTCGCGGCCGGCGAAGTCGACGACCTCCTCGGCGGCGGCGTCGCCCGCGTCGGCGACAGCGTTAGCCTTGAGCCGGGCCAGGTGCTCTGTTTGGAGAGGAAGACCGCCGGCTGTGCGCCGGCGGCACAGGACAAGGCACAGGCGGAAGAGACGGCGCTCTTTCACGTCGTCTGGCCGCGTGACGCGAGCCGCGAGGTCGTCGTGCCGGCGGGCGAAAAAGTCGAGATCGCCGCCGACGCACCGTTTCGGGTTCGCCTCGTCGACCCGACGAGCGACAAGACGCTGCGCGTCGTCCGTTCGGAACACGGCCGCGCCGTCATCGACGCGCCGGACTACGAAGGCGACGGCACGCGCTGCCGCCGGCTGCGCCTCGAGGTTTCGCGCTACGTCGACGGACGCGCCGTGCGCGGACACGGCGCGTTCCTCGTGCCGCCGCCGGCGGACTTGGCGCGCGTCTCGCTCGTCCGCACGGGCGAGGAGGTGCGCGAACGCCCGGGCGACCGCACCGTCCTCTCGAACGGCGCCGGGGCCGCCGCGCAGGTCCGCCTCGGCTGGGGCGAGATCCGATCGCAGTATGACGCCATCCTCGCCGCGAACCCGAACAAGGACGTGCCGTCCGACCGCCTCAACCTCTGGACGCGCACGCGGTGCTGGCTGCAGCGCGAGGGCTACGTGCGCGAGCTCGACCGCCGGTGCGTGACGCGCTTCGAGGCCGACCCGGCCGGACGCTTCGCGCGCTGGATCTTCGCCGCGCCGTGCGGCATGGGCAAGGAGACGGCGTTCGCCTTCACGCTGTCGCTCACGCCGGGCGCGAACGAGGCGACGCTCGAGGTCGCGCGCCTCGACTCCGGCGCGAACGACGTCGGCGACCAGGTGCGCCTCGTGTTCCGTCCCGACGTCGAGTGGCGGAGCTTCCATGCGACGACGAAGGCCTACGCGGGGCCCGAAAAGCTCTTCGCCGCGAAGACGACGCCCGTCGAGGGCGGATTCGACTTCGCGCCTTACGGACAGTCCTTCTCGATGCGCGTCGCCGGCGGAGACTACCACCACGAGCCGCAGTGGACCTACAACGTCGCGCATCCGGAGGAGGAGGCGCGCGGACAGGAGCCGTCCGGCGACCTGTTCTCCCCCGGCTGGATCTCGGCCGACCTCAAGGTCGGAGAGAAGGTCACGATCAGAGGCGAAGCGAAGCTGTGGCAGGGGCGTGAGAGACTTGAGGGGCGTCAGGGACTTGAGGCAAGAGACGTGAGGGACCAGGAGAGACTGAAAGGCCTCACGTCTCTGTCGCCCCTCACGCCCCTCACGTCGCCGTCTCTCGCGTCGCTCACGTCGCTCCCGTCTCTCACGTCTCCCCAGCCCCAGCCCCTGACCTTCGCCGCCGAGCTGCGCCGTGCGGTCGAGCTGTTCGTCGTCAAGCGCGACGACCTGAAGACGGTGATCGCGGGCTATCCGTGGTTCCTCGACTGGGGACGCGACACGTTCATCGCCTTGCGCGGACTCATCGCCGCCGGCTTCGTCGAGGACGCCGAGAAGATCCTCGCCGCGTTCGCCGCGTTCGAGGAGAACGGGACCCTGCCCAACATCATCTACGGCAACACCGCCGGCAACCGCGACACCTCCGACGCCCAGCTCTGGTTCATCCTCTGCGTGGAGGA
>CAVCXQ010000187.1:0-3057 GCA_963606275.1 uncultured Muribaculaceae bacterium
CAGGAAGGAGAATCGCACAGCGATTCTGGCTATTGACAATTGTTCTCATAAAAGGTTGTCTGAAAATCTTGTTAATCCTGTGAATCCTGTCAAAAACTCCTACCCCCTCCAAACTTCTGGTGGCGACTTCACGCTCGCGTTCTACGCGAAGGATCCGACGTCGGCGGCGACGAACTTCACGGCGCGGGTGGGCCTCTCCGACATCGCCGCCGTCGACTGCCACGGCTTCGTCGTTTCGGCGGACGACGCGGCTGGGACGGTGCTCATCAAGAATGCGCATCCGTGGGCGCCGGCACGTGTCTCGATTGCGACGGAAGACCAGAAGGTCGACACGCTGGAGGAGGTTGTCGTGCCGTTCAAGGTGACAAGCGACGAAACGCTCACAAGCGGCGCATTCACCGTCGAATGGGACGAGGATGTGTTGGAGTTGAAGGGTTTTCAGACCGGATTAACGAATAATCTTGTAAATCCTGTGAATCCTGTCAGAAATTCGTATGCCCTTCAGACCTCTGGCGGCGACTTCTCGCTGACGTTCCTGGCGCGAGACCAGCACGACGTCGCGATGACGCAGGTTCGCCTCACGGCCGCGTCGGTCACGGACGTCCATGGCTTCGCGGTCTCGCCGTCCGTGCCGGTCGTCTCGACGATCCTCGTTCATGATGCGCATCCGCTCGTCCCGGCCGGGGTGGCGATGAACGTCTCGACGGTCTACGCCGACACGCTCAGCGAGTTCACCGTGCCGATCCCCGTCACGAGCACGAAGGTGCTGACAAACCTCTCCTTCACGGTCGGGTGGGATTCCAGCGTCCTGGAGCTGCGCGGCGCGACTGGCGGCGCGTTCCTCGATGGTGAGCCGTCCGCCTCCTCGGCGAAGGTTGGCGCGAGGGGGACCGTTCCCAGTTGCCTTTACCTGACGTTCTACGCGAAGGATCAGCACGATGTCACGGCGACGACCATCACGCTTGGCGGCGCGTCCGCCCTCTGCCTCGACGGCCTTGCCGCGAAGATTTCGACCGTCAATGGCACGATCCACCTCACGGACGCGAACGCGCCCGTGGCCGTGGAGATGACGGTGGCGACGTATCACGCCAAGGTCAAGAGCGGCGAGTCGTTCAAGGTGCCCGTCGGCGCGACGACGAGCGGCGACCTCGCGACTTTGACGGTGGACGTCGACTGGGACTCATCCCTCCTCTCCTTCGTGGGTTGCGCCGCCGCCGAGAGCGTGACGGCGCTCGCGGAGAACAAGAGGCGGCTCGTCTTCGCCTGCGAGGGCAACTACAACCTCTTCAACATCGACTTCGCGGCGGCGGCGATCGGGGGACTGCGGACGAACGCCTGGACGCGCGTCGTCGCGGCCTCGGGCGTCGGCAGGAACGGACTCGCGGCGGTCGTGAAGACGGAACTGCCGCGCACGGGGAACGTGATGATCGTCCGCGAGGTCGGACGCTACGACCCCGGCGACGTGGACGGCGACGGGGCTTACACGGCGAACGACCTTCTCATCCTTAACGGCTACGTCACCTACCTGAAGATGCAGAAGAAGGGCGCGATGTTCGCCAGCACCTTCGCGAACGGCTATCTCGCGCAGTATGGCGTGGACGTGCGCCTCACGGGCGACGCCGCCCGCGCCGCCGATGTCAACTGCGACGGCGTGGTGAACACAAGCGACATCGCGATGCTGCAAATGCTGATCGCGGAAGCGGAAGGAGCGGGAGAATGAAACGGTTGCTTTCAACCCTTGCCTGTCTTGGCGCGTTGATTCCATCCGCCCTCGCGAGGACGGTTTCGGCGGGCTCGCTCGTCGCGAATCCGGGCGCGATTGTCTCCGTGCCGGTTGCGGTTGACGACCTCTCCGACGTCGGCGCGGCGCTTCTCGCAATCAACTACGACGCGTCCGTCGTCGTCTGCCTCGGCGTTGACGCGGGCGAGGCCGTGTCCGCCAAGTCGTTCCTCTACGCGGACACGGGCGCGGGGCAGCTCGTCCTCTCCGCCGCGTCCTTCGCCGCGCCGTCGGGCGTTGTGGCGCGGGTGCGGTTCTCCGTGCGCGAAGGGACGCAGGGGCTTTATTCGGACGTCACACTCGCGGAGGTCGATCTCGCGGCGACGGACGGCGTGACCGACCTCTCGGCGGCCAATCCGGTCTCCGTCGTGAACGGCATGGTGCGGTCGCTTGCAACGGACGCCGCCGCCGCACGGCTGGAGTCGGCGTTCCGCGTCGCGCCGCAAATATCGCTCGGCTCGCTTGCGCTCGCCGACGGCGACGGACTTGTCGCCGACGCGGACGGTGAGCCGATTCGTGTCGCGGGAGCGGTGACGGCGGTGGGGTCTATCCCCGTCGATGCGCCGCTCGGTGGCTGGCAGACGGGCTCGTATGCGCTCCTCCGGACCCCGACCACGAGCCTCACGTTCGCGCTCGCGGACGCGGCGGACGCGACGATCCGCGCCGTGACGGCGGACGGCCTCACGACCTACTACGCCGACGTGATGGTCGAGGGTTCGGTCGAGATCGTCGCGGAGTCAGGGACGCTTCCGGTGGCGACGCGGGCGCAGGTGAAAAGCCTGCTCGCGGACGAACTTGCCGCGCACGCGGAGGTGACGTCCGTGACGGTGAAGGGCGACGGTGCGCTCGTCGCCGTCGCCGCCGACCTCGGCATCGCGCCGCAGCTCGACGTCCTCGGCACGGAGGCGACGGCGACCTACCAGACGCCGACGCTGGAGATCGTCGCGTTCGAGCCGACGACGGGGCGGGTTCGCATCAAGGTGACGCCGGGCGAGGGGAACGCGATCCGCGCCCCGCTCGCGACGGGGTGCGTCCACGTCTACGGGACGAGCGACCTTTCGCAGAAGATGCGCTACATTTCGGGGACGGCGTTCGACCTGGCGCCGTATCTCAAGGACGCGACGAAGGGCGAGGCCGACTTGACGGTCGCGCTCGGCTCGCACACGTTCATCAAGGTCAAGGTCGAAACCACCATCAAGCAAGAAGGAGAACAGGAATGAAGAAACTCATGATCGCCGCCATCGCGGCAGCGGGACTCGGCGCGGCGTTCGCGGCGG
>CAVCXQ010000188.1:0-3048 GCA_963606275.1 uncultured Muribaculaceae bacterium
CAGCCGTTCTGGAGCTGCCGCAACTACCCGAACTGCAAGGGCACCCGCCCCTGGGCGCGCAGCCGCTGGGCGGAGTGAGGCGACAAAAAGGCGAAAGGCGACGTGAGAGACGTGAGAGGCGTCAGAGACAGGAGGGCGACATGAGAGACGTGAGAGACGACAGCGACGTGAGCGGCGACGTGAGAGACGCCAGGGGCGACAGCGACGTGAGGTCGGCGATTAAAGCCGCTTCGCCGGCAATCGCCTCGCCTCAAGTCTCTCACGCCCCTATCGTCTCTCACGCCGCCCCAACGGCTGCCGCGCCCGGCGCTGACAACCCGCCTCACGCCCCTGCCGCCCCTCACGCCGCCCCGACGGCTGACTCGCCCGGCGCTGACAACCCGCCTCAAGTCTCTCACGACCCTGTCGTCTCTCACGCCGCCCCAACGGCTGCCGCGCCCGATGCCATCGGCTGCGACAGAATCGACGAGGCGGCGGCGAACGCCTATTTCGAGCGGCTGGACCCGCTCGTCCGCCCCGGCACGGTGCTGTTCGTCATCGGCGGCTCCGCCATCGCCCAGCTTGGCGCCAAGATCCGCGTGACCGCCGACATCGACGTCGCGCTCCCCTACTCGACGTTCGAGATGTCCGAGTTCGTCGCCGCCTCGGCGAAGGCCGGACTCCCAGTCGATCCGGCGTTCGGCTACCAGGGCGCCTACGTCGAGCTCGTCAAGCCGCTGATGCTGACGCTGCCGAAGCCGACGTCCGTCGACGACTGCATCGTCCTCTTCCAGGGCGCGAACCTGACGGTGCGCACGAGCGGCCCCGCCGACCTCGTCGCCTCGAAGCTCTACCGCTACAGCGAGCAAGACCAGGAGGACGTCCAGTTCCTGATGCGCTCCGGCGGCGTGACGCTGGCGGCTGTCCGCGAGGCGGTCTCGCGCCTGCCGGCGCGATTCCGCGACGACGTCCTCGTGCGCGAGAACATCGCGAACCTCGAAGCCGACCTGGCGATCTGGAAAGGGGGCGTCTCGTGACGGCGCGCGAACGGCTGCAGATGGCGTATGAGTTCGCCTTCAACCCGAAGATGCTCCACGCGAAGTGGCGCGGCTGGCTGAAGGACCCGGCGAACGCCGACCCCGACGAGCTCAAGGCCCTCGACGAGGCGGCGATGCTGCACCTGCCGCTCCCGGAGGGCGGCGGAGCCCCGTCGCGCGCGCGCTACCGCCTCGCCCTCTACCAGGCCGGGGCCTGCGACTACGGAATGCGCACGTTCATCGGCAACCTGCGCGCGCGGCTGCACCGTCCGCCGCTGACGGCGACCGAAGTCCCGCCCGGCATGGTGCGCGACGTCACGCTGACGCGCTATCGCGTGCCGAACGGCTGAGAGAACGAGAGGAGGAGAGACATGAGCGACAGAAGAAACATCATCGACGGAAAGGAGCTGGCGAAGAGCCTGCGCGGAGAGATCGCCGCCGGCGTCGCCGCGCTCAGGCGCGAGAAAGGCGTCACCCCCGGCCTCGCCGTCATCCTTGTCGGAGACAACCCCGCCAGCGTCTCCTACGTCACCGCCAAGGAAAAGGCCTGCGCCGAGGCCGGGATGCTCTCCCGCGAGATCCGCCTCCCCGCCGACGCGCCCGAGGACGCCCTCCTCGCCGAGATCAAGCGCCTCAACGCCGACCCCGCCATCCACGGAATCCTCGTGCAGCTTCCGCTCCCCAAGGGCTTCGACGAGAAGAAGGTCATCGACGCCATCGCGCCGGAGAAGGACGTGGACGGCTTCACCCCGGTGAACGTCGGCAAGATGCTGATCGGCGAGACGTGCTTTTTGCCATGCACCCCGCACGGCATCATCAAGCTCATCGAGTTCTCCGGCATGGACGTCCGCGGCCGGCACGCCGTCGTCATCGGACGCTCCAACATCGTCGGCAAGCCGGTCGCCGTCCTGCTCTCGCGCAAGGAGACGAACGCGACCGTCACCCTCTGCCATACCGGCACCCCGGACGTCGCGGCGTTCACGCGCACGGCGGACGTCGTGGTCGTCGCCACTGGGCGTCCGAACACCCTCACCGGCGAGATGCTCAAGCCCGGCGCCGTCGTGATCGACGTCGGCGTCAACCGGGTGCCCGACGCGACGAAGCCGAAGGGCTACCGCCTCGTGGGCGACGCGGACTTCGAGAGCTGCTCGAAGGTCGCCTCGGCGATCACGCCCGTCCCGGGCGGCGTCGGCCCGATGACGATCACCATGCTCCTCTGGAACACCCTCGAGAGCGCCCGCCGCGCCGCCGCAGCCGGCCAATGACGCTTCGACTCTTGCGACACTTTTTTACTACGGAAGGTGCGGAAATCTACGAAAGAATACGGAATGAACGACCTCGACGCAGCCGCCCCGTTGAATCCGTGGCCGATTATACTATTTCTCGCCCACTCGCACTCTTTGGCTTCAAGGCGTCTCTCGTTGCCGTCGGGCGAGAAATCTAAATCGGCCACACTTCGGGCGAAAGAGTGTCTGCGGGACCGCCCTAGCCGCCGGTGTCGTTTGCTTCCGCCTGGTCACGGACTTCGCTTCTTGCCGCAGGCTTTCCGTTCACACTCTTCAAACCGAGGCGCGGCCGATTTAGGCTTTTTCGCCGTCGGCAACGAACGGCATTCAAACGGCAATAGGCGCGAGTGGCGAAAAAGGCGTATAATCGGCCGCATTCGTCTTCGGCGGTTGGGCCGGCCAGTTCCGTTTGCTTCCGCTGGCTTCCGTGTCTTCCGTAGTAAAAAAACGGCTGGCTTATCATCGCATCCATAAAGGAGAACTGACAATGCAGATCACGAAGCGAGAGTTTCTGAAGAGGCTAGGCCTCCTGGGCGCGGCCGGCGCGGCCGGCGCGGCGTTCGGCGACGAGTTCGTCGCCACCAACAAGACCCTCCCGCCCGGCTCCGTCGGCGACCCGAAGAACGTCTGGTTCGGGCAGCGCATCTTCCCCATCCCGCACACGGTCGAGGACGGTCCGAGCTGCTTCCTAAAGGACGGCAAGGTGTTCATGCCGGCGCGTGAGGTCCCGCGCTTCCACGAGACGG
>CAVCXQ010000189.1:0-3044 GCA_963606275.1 uncultured Muribaculaceae bacterium
GGCGACAATCGCCCGCCTCGCGTCTCTGCCGTCTCTCACGCCTCTCACGTCGCGCCTGTGGCCTCTGATGTCCCTCACGTCTCTCATGTCTCTCGCGTCTCTCTCGAAACTTCTCCACTTTTCCACTTTTCCTCTTCTCCACCTTTCAACTTTTGATGCGTATTATACCCCCCCCCCGCATAATGTCAAGGGGGGTGTTTTAGTGCCTGGTGCCTGGTGCCTAGTGCCTAGTGCCAGGTGCCTAGTGCCTAGTACATGGTGCCTAGTGCCTGGTGGGTAGGGCGCGGCGTCCTCGACGCGCCGCGAGGTAATGGGCTCGTTTGCGCGGGCAGCCGCCTCCCATTGCCCTACGCCAGGCAGAGCAGGGCGACACCGGCAAGGACGAGCAGGAGCGCCAGCGACTTCCGCCGCAGGTTGGTCTCGCGGAAAACGAGAGCCCCAGCGACGAAGGTTATCGCCACCGATAGGCGGCGCAGCAGCGAGCAGACCGAGACCGGCGCGCCGGGGATCGCCAGCGCCTGGAAGTAGAGCCAGTCCGCGCACATGAGCAGCCCGCCGACGAACGGAATCGTCCAGCGCCAGGAGAACGTCCGCCCGGCGCGGAGCGCGGGGACGGCGCGCGCCGCCGCGAGCGTCCCGGCGTAGACCGCGATCAGCCCGGCCTGGAAGACGAGCTGGACCGGCTCCACCGGCGCCCCGGCGACCTGGAAGACGAACTTGTCGAAGACCGCGGACGCCGCAGAGAGCGCCATGCCCGCGAACGCGCACCAGACGGCGCGGCTGCGCAGGAAGTCCACGCCCTCGTGCCGCCCGGCCCACGAGAACGCCCAGTAGCCGGAGAGGACGAGCGCCATGCCGGCGGCCTGGAGCGCGGTCGGCGTCTCCCCGTAGAGGAAGAGCGCGGCGACGAAGACAAGCGCCGGGGCCGAGGCGCGGATCGGCGTCGCGATCGTGATCGGCAGCGTCCGCAGGGCGCAGAAGGTGAAGATCCACGAGACGGAAACGATGGCGGACTTCGCGGCGCCGAGCGCGACGACGCGTCCGTCGACCGCCGCGAGCGTCGTCCCCAGCCTCCCGGCGGCGGCGAGCGCGGCGAGGAACGCCGTGCATCCGCACGCCGACGAGCACAGCAGCACCGGCAGGACGGCGTTGTCGCGGACGCTCGCCTTCTTGGCGATGTCGTAGAGCGCGAGGAAGCACGCGCTCAGCAGGATCCAGGCCGTCCAGCCCACCGCCTGTCAGGTCAGGACGTTGTCGATGAGGCGGGTCTTGCCGCAGTAGGCGGCGGCGAGGACGCAGCATCCCCTCTCGACCTTGCGGCGCGGCTCGAGGGTCTCCGCGTCGACGCACTCTACGTAGTCGACCTTCAGCCCCGCCTTCTCGATCGCCTTCGCGGCGGCGGCAGTCGTCTTCAGCTTCCCGTCGCGGAGCGCCGCGAGCGTCCGCGAGAGGACTGTCGCCCGCTCGCGCTCGTCGTCGGAGAGGTAGGCGTTGCGGCTGGAGCGAGCGAGGCCGGAGGGCTCGCGGACGATCGGCGCGACGACGACCTTCAGGTCGAAGTTGAGGTCGCGCGCCATGCGCCTGATCACCTGGGCCTGCTGGTAGTCCTTCTGCCCGAAGACGGCGAAGTCGGGGTGGGCGAGGTTGAAGAGCTTGGCGACGACGGTGCAGACGCCGCGGAAGTGTCCGGGGCGGCGTGCCCCGCAAAGCCCCTTCGAGAGGTCTTCCTCGACGACGTAGACGGAGTGGCGGTCGAGGTACATGTTCGCCGGCGTAGGGAAGAAGACGGCGGTCGCGCCGGCGGCGCGGCACTTCGCGAGGTCCTCCCGCTCGCGGCGCGGGTATTTCTCGTAGTCCTCGTTCGGGCCGAACTGGACTGGGTTGACGAACACGGACACCACGATCTCGTCCGCCCCGAGCGAGCGGGCCTTGCGGATGAGCGAGAGGTGTCCGTCGTGGAGGGCTCCCATGGTCGGCACGAGCGCGACCTTCGCGCCGGCGAGGCGCCTGGCCTTCGCCCACTTCTGGAGCTTTGCTGGTTCGCGAAAGACTTTCATGGGCGCGTAGTATACCACTTTCGCCACACCGCCGCCCGCCAGGGCGCGTCGCCCATGCGCATAGCGCCGGCGGCGCGAAAGGCGGGCGGCGACTTTGGTATAATATCGGAAATGTCCAGTTCCGGAGGAAAATGAAGACTAGGCAGTTCTGGTATCCGCTTCCCGAGAGGCTCATCGCCCAGCACCCGTCCGCCAGGCGCGGCGACGACAGGATGATGGTCCTGCACCGCGACACCGGCGTCGTCGAGCACCGGCGCGTCTCCGACTTCGCCGACTACATCACGCCGAACGACCTCCTCGTCGTCAACGACACCAAGGTGTTCCCCGCCCGCCTCGTCGGCGAGTGGCCGGACACCCACGGCGCCGTCGAGATGCTGCTCGTGAACGCCGCGCCCATGGACGCCGACGGACGGGAGGCGACCGACATTCCCCATTCCCCATTCCCCATTCCCCATTCCCCATTCCCCGTTCCCCATTCCCTCTTCCCCATGATCGACACCGCCCTCATCGAGAACCTGCTGACGCGAATCCCCCCCGTCGAGGCGGAACTGGGCGATCCGTCCGTCCTGAAGGACCGCAAACGGTATCTGGGCGTCCTGCAGGACTACCGGTTCCTCAAGAAGCTCGACTACGCCTACGTCGCGTGGCAGCTCGGCGAGGCGACGGAACGCGAGCTCTCGGCCGCGCTCCTGAAGCCGGACCCGCTCGAAGACCGGAACGCGGTGATGGAGATCCGCGCCGGGACGGGCGGTGAAGAGGCGGCCCTCTTCGCCGGCGACCTCTTCCGGATGTACAGCCGCTACGCCGAGCGGAAAGGATGGAAGGTCGAGGTCCAGCACGAGAACAAGACCTCCCTGAACGGCTACAAGGAGATCGTCTTCCTCGTCAAGGGCGAAGCGGCCTACGGGCTCCTGCGCTTCGAGTCGGGCGGCCACCGCGTCCAGCGCGTGCCCGAGACGGAGACGCAGGGGCGCATCCACACGTCCG
>CAVCXQ010000190.1:0-3016 GCA_963606275.1 uncultured Muribaculaceae bacterium
GCGTCTACCGCGCCGCCGACCTCGTCACCGGCGTCTGCGAACGCTACCGCGAGCTGACCGGCCGCGCCGACTACCACGTCGCCTACCACGGAATCGACCTCTCCTCTTGCGAACCCTCCAGTCCCTCGCGCCCCTCCAGTCCCTCACGTCCCGATCCGGGCTCTCGTCGCGGCGCTCTTCGTCTCGTCTACGCCGGCAACCTCGGGCGCACCTACGACCTGGCGACCGTCGTGAGGGCCGTCGCCGCCGACCCGCGCCTGACGCTCGACGTCGCGGGGTTCGGCGAGTTCAGGTCGGACTGCCAGCGCGTCCGGTTCCACGGACTGCTCTCGGAGCGCGACCTTCGGACGCTGCTCGCGTCCTGCGACGTCGGGGTGATCCCGATGGCGGCGGAGAGCTGGGTGGGCGTTCCATACAAGCTCTGCGACTACGCGCGGGCGGGGCTGAAGGTCGTCTCGTCGCTCGGCGGAGAAACGTCCGGGCTGCTGGAGCGGTGGCAATGCGGGGCGACGTATCGCGCCGGCGACGAGGACTCGTTCGCGGCGGCTGTCGAGTCCGTCGCGTCCATGCCGTCCGGCGCTTCGCGGCGGATGTGCGAGGAGCTCTTCGACGCGAAGCGGATATACGACGCCTACGTTCGCCGCGTGACGGGCGGGCCGCGTCCGCTTCCTTTGCGAGAGGTAATGGGTTAGGGGGAGCTTGCGACAGGCGACTGCGACGGTCGCGCCATGGGGCGCGGACGCCTCACCGCCGGACGGTGCGGCGGCGTTCGGCGTCGAGGCGGAAGAACCGCGCCCCGTGCGCCGGCACGTCGAACTTCGCCGACTTCTCGAACTCCCCGAGGTCGGCCCGCTCGACGAGGTCGAAGAACGCCACCTTCCCGCCAAGGTCGATCTTGAAGAAGTCGACGCCGACGGACGCCTCTTTGCCGCCGCCGTTGAAGAGCGCCAGGTAGCGCGCCCTGCCGCCGGCCTCGTCGCAGTCCTTCACCAGCGTGTAGACGTCGCCGTGGCGCTGGACGCAGCGCACGACCGCGCCGAGGTCGTTCTGGTTCATCCCGACCAGGAACGGATTCGTCACCAGATCCATCGTGACGTCGTCCATCTTCCGGACGTCGCAGCCGATGAGGAGCGGCGAGGAGAGGAAGCACCACATCCCGAAGTGCGTCTGCTCCTCAAGGCGCGTTAGGCCGGAGTCCGTGTTGCCAAACGCCGTCGCCGTCTGTCCGGCGACGTGGCCGACCTCCAGCATGTCCATGTCGTTGTAGTGGCCGAGGCTCGCGAACGGCGCGAGCGGGATGGTCTCGTCGATGATGGACTTGACGCTCTTCCAGTTCGCGCGGATGTCGCCCGTGGTGCGCCAGGACTCGGCTACGCCGGCCGCCCACTCGCCCGGGAACGTCCAGCGGCAGATGTTCATGCGCACCCCCGGCTTCGCCTTGTCGATGGCGCGGCGGATCGCCGTGTAGCGCTCCTGCTCGTCCAGCCCCTGCTTCCGCCCGCCGCAGTAGTCGACCTTCACGAAGTCGAAGTCCATCTCCTTGAACAGGAACTGCGCGTCCTGGTCGTCATGCCCGTAGAACCCGACCCCGGTGCCGTTCTCCTTGTCCCCGCTCCACATGCTGCCGCACGTGTCGCTCCCGGCGTCCGAGTAGATGCCGGCCTTCATCCCCAGCGCGTGGATGCGGTCGACGACCGGCTTCAGCCCGTTCGGGAAGCGGACGGCGTGGACGCGCAGGTTGCCCTTCGCGTCGCGGCCCTGGAAGTATCCGTCGTCGATGTTCACGTAGCGGTACCCGGCCTCCTTCAGCCCGTTCGTCGCCATCGCCTCCGCGACGGAGAGGATGATGTCCTCGGAGATGTGGACGCTGAAGGTGTTCCAGCTCGACCAGCCCATGAGCGGACGCTTCACCCCGCCCTTCTTCGAGTCGGCGGCGCGCTCCATGAGCATGAAGGCCCGCTCCGCCATCTTCGGAAAGTCACGCTCGGACACCTTCGCCGTGTTCACGAATGCCGTCTTCGCGTCCGGCGCGATGCGCATCCGAAACGGACACTTGGGGCAGTCGTTGGGCTTGACCGTCAGGTCGCCCTGGGTGATTGCCGCGACGGCGGCGAGGAATGCTGCTGCGATGGTCATGTTCTATGTCTCCTTACGTTTGCGGCAAGTATACCAAAAACCTCCGCCGTCCGTCCTCAGCCGGACAGGGCTCCGACGGCGGCGAAGATCTCGGACGGCTCGGCCATGCGCCCGGCGCCGGACGTCCCGCAGGCGAGCTCGCCCGTCCCCGGCGCGACGACGGACACCCCGTGCGCCGCGAGCGCCGCGAGGTTCTCCCGCGTCGCCGCCGCCTCCCACATCCCGTCGTTCATCGCCGGCGCGACCACGACCGGCGCCCGCGTCGCCAGCAGCGTCCCGGACAGCAGGTTGTCCGCCAGCCCGAAGCGCATCTTCGCCAGCGTGTTCGCCGTCGCCGGCGCGACGACCGCCACGTCCGCCCATTCCGCCAGCGAGACGTGCTCCGGACGCCACTCCGCAGCCGGCGCGAAAACGTCGACGAGGACTGGGTTGCGCGAAAGCGTCTGGAACGTCAGCGGCGCGACAAACTTCGTCGCCGCCTCGGTCATCGCCACCCGGACGGAGTCGCCGGCCTTGACAAATAGACGCACCAGCTCCGCCGCCTTGTATGCGGCGATCGACCCGGTCACGCCAAGAAGGATCTTCCTGCTCATTTCAGATTCTCCGTTCAGATGCACGTGATTATACCATTTCGGCCGCGCCCGCGCCGGTCGCTGAATGCTTTCGCGGACAATGGGGTCGGTTGCGATGGCGACAGTCTTGCCCTGAACGGCTTGCTGCGGGCAGAGATGCGCCGCGCAAGCGAGTTCGCGGCTTCGCACGGCAAGTTCAGGAACAAGGGGCAAGTTGATGGCGGCGCGCCGAGGACGTCGCGCCCTACCGCGTCATTCACCTTGCGATGAGATTTAATGCGTGATAAAATGCCACTAAATCTCAACAG
>CAVCXQ010000191.1:0-3014 GCA_963606275.1 uncultured Muribaculaceae bacterium
ATCTGCCTCCTGCGGATGCCGATCTCCGAGTATCCGCAGATCGTGCCCGTCACGATCTCCGTCTCGTGCGACTACACCGGCGCGAGCGCGACCGACCTCGACGAGTCCGTCGCCCAGATCATCGAGGACCAGATCAACGGCGTGGAGGACATCTGGTACTACAAGTCGACGAAGACGGCGCGCGGGACCTACACGTGCTACTGCGTCTTCCGCCCCGGCACGCCGTCCAACGTCGCGCTCATGAACGTGCAGAACGCCGTCAAGCGCGCCGAGCCCAAGCTCCCGTCCGAGGTCACGCAGAGCGGCGTCGTCGTCAAGAAGTCGCCGGAAGACCGCCTCGTCATGTACTGCTTCATGACGGACGGACGGAAGATGGACCTGATGGAGCTCTCGAACTTCGTGGAGAAGCAGGTGGCGGACGCGATCTCGCGCGTCAAGGGCGTCGGCCAGGTGCAGACCTCCGGGCGGACCTACTCGATGCGCCTCTGGCTCGACCCGATCCGGATGACGGGGCTCGGCGTGACGGTGGACGAGATCAAGAACGCCGTCCTCGCGCAGAACGTGCAGGCCGCGGCCGGGACCGTCGGCGGCGAATACGCGAACGCCTACCTCAACTTCAAGCTCAACGTCAAGGGGCGCCTCCGCACGAAGGCGGAGTTCGAGGACATCGTCGTGCGCACGAACCCGAAGACCGGCGCGCAGGTGCTCGTCAAGGACGTCGCGCGCGTCGAGCTCGGCTGCAAGGGCTACACGATCCGCAGCCGCTTCAACGACCAGCCGACCGTCTACTTCGAGGCGTACAAGTCGCCGGACGCGAACTCGGTCGAGACGGCGAAGCGCGTGAAGGCGGAGGTCGACAAGTGGATCGCGCGCCTGCCGGACGGCGTCGAGGCCGTGCTCGCGGACGACTCGACGGCCTTCACGATCGTGTTCCTGAAGGAGACGTTCTACACGCTCGTCATCGCGCTCGTCCTCGTCGTCGTCGTCACCTACCTCTTCCTCCAGGACTGGCGCGCGACGCTCGTGCCGGCGATCGCGATCCCGATCTCGCTTCTGGCGACGTTCGCCGTCCTCTACCCGATGGGCTACACGCTGAACGTGCTGACGATGTTCGGGCTCATCCTCGTCATCGGCTCGCTCGTCGACGACGCGATCGTCGTCGTCGAGAACTGCCAGTCGCTCATGCACCGCGAGCGGCTCTCGCCGAAGGACGCGGCCCTGAAGTCGATGACGCAGATCACGGGCGCGATCGTCGCGACGACGCTCGTCACGCTCGCGTGCTACCTGCCGCTCGCGTTCTACTCCGGCATGGTCGGCATGATGTACGTGCAGTTCGCCGTGACGATGTGCGTCTCGCTCGTCTTCTCGATGGTCGTCGCGCTCGTCCTCTCGCCCGTCCTCTGCGCCTACCTCCTGAAGCCGCCGCGCGAGAGGCCGCACGCCGTCTTCGCGCCGTTCAACTGGCTCCTCGAGAAGTCCCGCCGCACCTACCTGCGGTGCGTGCTCGTCTTCATCCGGCGAGGGTTCCTCACGATGCTCGTGCTCGCGGCGGCGGCCGTCGCGCTTTGGTGGGTCTCCGGCAAGGTGCCGACCTCGTTCCTGCCGAAGGAGGACCGCGGCTACATCACGCTCGCCGCGCGCCTGAGCGAGGGCCAGTCGCACGAGCGCACGATCGCGGCCTCGGACGCGATCTACGAGCGCATCCGCGCGATCCCCGGCGTCGAGTCCTGCTCGCAGCGCTGCGGCTCGAACAGCACGTGGGGCACGGGCGAGAACCTCTTCCTCAACTTCGTGCGCCTCGAGCACTGGGACAGGCGCAAGACGCCCGAGAAGTCGATCGACGCGATCATGGAGAAGATCCGCAAGGTGATGGAGGACTTCCCGCAGGTCGACTACATCCTGACGCAGCCGGCGCCGATCAAGGGCCTCGGCGGCACGTCGGGCGTCGGCTTCTACTTCTGCTCGATCGACGGCAGCGACCCGGACGGACTCCTCGCGGCGGCCGACGCCTTCCGCGACGCGCTCGCGACGAACGCGCTCGTCAAGTCCGTCAAGCACGGCTTCACGTGCGCGACGCCGCAGCTCGAGTTCAAGCTCGACCGCCGGAAGGTCGACCTCCTCGGCCTGACGCCGAAGAAGGTCTTCGCGATGCTCCAGAACCAGCTCGCGTCCTACTACGTCAACGACTTCAACATCAAGGGCGGCGTCTACCAGGTCAAGCTCCAGAACGACCCCGACTTCCGAGGCGGCGTCGCCGACATCGAGGCGATCCGGATCCCGACGGACTCCGGCGCGACCGTCCCGCTCTCCTCGCTCGGCACGATCGAGTACGTCGGCGGCCCGCGCGAGACGATGAGCTACAACAAGATGCTCTCGGCCTGGTTCGACGTCACGCCGGCGGACGGCGTCTCGTCGTCCGAGATCATGCGCCTCGTCGAGCGCACCCCGAAGGCCGCCGGCTTCGACACGGAGTGGGGCGCGGTGCAGTCGCAGGAGAAGGAGAACGAGGGCAAGCTCTACGTGCTGCTCGCCTTCGCCTTCGTCTTCGCCTACCTCTTCCTCGCCGCGCAGTACGAGAGCTGGACGATCCCCGTGCCGGTGATGCTCTCGGTGCTCTTCGCGCTCGTCGGCGCCTTCGTCGGGCTCTGGCTCGCGAAGATCGAGCTCTCGGTCTACGCGCAGCTCGGCTGCGTCATGCTGATCGGCATCGCGGCGAAGAACGCGATTTTGATGGTCGAGTTCTCGAAGCAGGAGCGGACGCGCGGGCTCTCGATCCTCTCGGCGGCCTACAACGGCGCGAACCTGCGCTTCCGGGCCGTGCAGATGACGGCGTGGAGCTTCGTGATCGGCGTGCTGCCGCTCGCGTTCGCCCACGGCGCCGGCGCCGGCGCGATGAAGGCGATCGGCATCTGCACGATGTCCGGCATGCTCGCGGCGACGTTCGTCGGCATCATCTTCGTGCCGGCCCTCTACGCCGTCTTCCAGCGCCTGCGCGAGCGCGTCACGCGCGGCCG
>CAVCXQ010000192.1:0-2987 GCA_963606275.1 uncultured Muribaculaceae bacterium
GGCGGGCGGGACGGCTAGACGACCGGCCCTACGCGGCTACAGCCACCCTCGGCTGACCCACACTTATGCACGAAGCCTCTTAAAAATCCAGTTGAGGCAACTGCCCACTACCGACTCCTCACACCTTCAGGAACACTTTCTTCCGGTAGAGGATATAGAGGAAAAGCCAGCAGGTCGCGATGTAGGCGACGTTCGCCCCGACGGGCTGCCACGCATTCGGCAGCAGTGACGCCGTGCCGCCGAAGAGGAATTCGGAGGCCTTGCGGAAGCCTACGATGTGCTGCACCATGTAGATCGTGATCGCGTTCATGCCTATCACACGGAAGAACAGCGTCCATCCGCGCCACCCCTTCACGTCGATGACGTAGTAGAACAACGCGAGCAGCGCCGCCGAGCATCCGCCGGCGACCAGGACGAACGAGCTTGACCAGAGGGCCTTCACGACGGGGATGGACAGCGACATAAGCAGGCCAGATCCGACCATCGCCACCGACGACGCGAGGAGGAGCAGCGCCTTCCTGCCGCCGGGAAGCGCACTGCGCAGGAGCTCGCCCGCGAACATCCCGAGCATTGGCGTGACGATGCCCGGCAGGATGCACGCAGTCCCTTCCGGGTCGAAGAGCCTTGAAAGGATGTGGTTCCCGAAAAGCGTACGGTCGATCCAGCAGCCGAGGTTGCCCTCGGGGGTGAACGGAGCAGCGCCGGGGAAGTCCGGTGCGCCGACGAAGCGGAACAGAAGCCACGAGCCGACGAGCAGCGCGACGGCGATAATGGCCCGGGCCTTGCGCCCGAAGAACACGTAGATGAGCGCAGCGGCCATCCAGGTGAGGCCTATGAACTGCAGAACCCCGAACAGGCGCTGGTGGGCGAAGTCGAACTTCATGAGGCCGTAGTACACGAGACCGAAGAACATCAGGGTGAGTCCGCGCCGCAGGGTGTGCCATACGAGCGAAGCCCTTGTCGCTCCCTGCGCGAGCCGCTTCGCCGACGAGAACGGGAAGCTCACGCCTGCGATGAAGAGGAACAGCGGAAAGATCAGGTCCTCGAACGCGAAGCCCTCCCACGGCACGTGCCTGAACTGCCGCGCGAATGCGCAGTCGGGCGCACCAAGCGCCGCGCATATGGAGATCATCAGCGGGCCGCCGCCCATGATGAAGAACATGTCGAAGCCGCGCAGGACATCGAGCGACATCAACCGCGAGTTCTTCTCTTCCGCCATCTTGTCATCGTCTCCCTATTTCACTACCATCCCATAGGGATGTGCGCGAAGTATAGCAAAACCTGCTGTCCGACGGCAAGCGGGCGAGCGACCCGAGCGACAGGGCACGGGGACAGACGCAGGGCACGGGGACAGACCCCGGCATCGGACACCGGCGTCAGGGGAGGGCGACGCGGTCGAGCAGGAACGAGAGCACCATGTCGTCCGACATGTTGGCTCGGTCGCTCTGCCGGTAGGCGTCCTCCACCGCCTCGACGTTGCGGAACGCCAGGTGGCGCGGCAGCCTGCCGGACACCATCATCTGGCGGACGAACGACATGAGCGTCCGGTAGAACGCCTTGCGCACGATCGGGGCGTCCGCGTCGTCCGCCTCCTCCTTGAGCTCCTTGAGCTTGGCGGCGAGCGCGGCGGCGTCCTTCTTCGCGAAGGCGGCGGCGACCTCGTCGTAGGCCTCGCCCTCCAGGATCCCCGGCGGCAGCGGCAGGTCGACGCGCTGGGTGCGGGAGACGATCGTCGGCAGGATGGCGTCCGGCTGGTCGGTGAGCAGCAGGTATAGCGTCTTCGGCGTCGGCTCCTCCAGCGACTTGAGGAATGCGTTGGCGGCCTCGGCGCGCATCCTGTCCGCCCCGACGACCACGCCGGCCTTCCATCCGCCGGAGAACGCGGTGGCGGACATCGGCTCGACGATGCGCTCGCGCATGGCGTCCACGGCGATGATGCGGGACTTGCCCTCCGGCTCGAGGGTGGCGACGTCGGGGTGGGAGCCGGACTCGACCTGGGCGGCTTCGCCGGGGAAGATCTTGAGGAGGATGCGGCGGACGAGCTCTGCGGCGTTGCCGCGCACGTCGCCGACGACCAGGTAGCCGTGGGCGGCGCGTCCTGCATCGATGGCGCGGGAGATCAGCGAAAACGCAGCGTCGACGTCCATACCCTCTCCCAGACTTCGTCCTCGGTGCCGTCGGCGTCGACGGTCACGATGCGCTCCGGCTCGGCGGCGGCGAGCGCGGCGAAGCCGTCGCGGACGCGCCCGTGGAATCCGCCGCCGGCGATGTCGAAGCGGTCGGCGGCGACGTGGGTGGCCTTCTCGCGTCCGCGCACGCGCTCGGCGGCCTTCTCCGGCGAGGCGACGAGCAGCAGCGTGAGGTCGGGGCGGAGCCCGTCGCAGGCGAAGGCGTCCGCCGCCCTGACGAGCGCGAGGTCGAGCCCGCGCCCGTAGCCCTGGTAGGCGAGCGTGGAGTCGCTGAAGCGGTCGGAGACGACCCACCTGCCGGCGTCGAGCGCGGGGCGGACGACGCGGCGGACGAGCTGGGCGCGGGCGGCGAGGAAGAGCAGGAGCTCGCTGCGGTCGCAGGGGACGTCGGCGGGGAACGCCTTCAGCAGCCGGCGCACCTCCTCGGCGAGCGGGGTGCCGCCCGGCTCTCGGACGGCGACGGCGTCGATTCCTTCGGCCTTCAGGGCGGCGACGAGGCGGCGGGCCTGCGTGGACTTGCCGCAGCCCTCGCCGCCCTCGAAGGTGATGAACCGGCCGCGCGTCACGTCACTCGTGGTTGAACAGGTCGTTGATCGACTCGTTGTCGTGGGTGCGGCGGATGGCCTCGCCGATGAGCGGCGCGACGGAGAGCTGCGTGAGCTTGAACGGCAGCTTCGAGACGTCGAAGTCGGGGCGGAGCTGGATCGAGTCGGTGACGACGAGCTCGTCGAGCTGCGCCTCGGTCATCAGGCGCTCGACGCCCTTGTCCGTGAGCGGGAAGTGCGAGACGAAGGCGTG
>CAVCXQ010000193.1:0-2982 GCA_963606275.1 uncultured Muribaculaceae bacterium
TGGGCGGCGACTGGCTGGTGTTCCCGCACGAGATGTCGGGGCTGACGGCGGACGAGCTTCGCGAGAAGGACGCCGTCCTCGCCGCCCTCGTCGCCGGCGCCGCCCGTGCCACGGCGGTCGCGAAGGGCGCGGATATGGTATAATCCGCGCCATGAAGAAGCCATCGTTCGAGGTGTCCGCCTTCGGCGCGACGAAATACGGCGAGAAAGCCAGGAAGTTCACCCTGCGCGGAGCGGGCGGCGTCGTCCTGGAGGTGTCCGACTACGGCGGCAAGGTCGTGCGGCTCTTCGCCCCCGACCGGCGCGGCAGGATGCAGGACGTCGTCGTCGGCTTTGACTCCCCGAAGGGCTGGGACTCCGGCGACCCCTACTGGGGCTGCATCATCGGCCGCTACGCCAACCGCATCGCGAAGGGGACCTTCAGGATGTCCGGCAGGACCTACCGCCTCCCCGCGCTCAACAATGCGCCGGGCGGGATCGGCTGCACCCTCCACGGCGGCGCGCGCGGATGGGACGCCTACGTCTGGAAGGCGGAGCCGTTCGTCGACGGATCCGACGTCTGCGTCGTCTTCACGCACGTCTCGCCGGACGGCGACGAGGGCTTTCCCGGCCGGGTCGAGGCGAAGGTGACCTACACGCTCACGGCGGACAACGTCTGGCGCGTCGAATACGAGGCCGTCCCCGACGCGCTCACGCCGGTCAACATGACCCAGCACGTCTACTTCAACTTCAAGGGCGAGGCCGGCGGCACCGTCGAAGACCACGAATTGAAGATCCCCGCCGCGAAGTATCTGCCCACGGACAAGGGGCAGATCCCGACGGGCGTTCTGAAGGCCGTCGCCAAGACGCCGTTCGATTTCCGCAAGGCGAAGCGCATCGGCGAGGACATCAACGCGCCAGACCGCGATCTCGAGGTCGGCAAGGGCTACGACCACTGCTGGGTGCTGGACAAGGGCGAAATGGCGACGGGCAGGAAGCCTCGGGGACTCATCCTCGCGGCGGAGCTGTCGTGTCCGCTCAACGGGCGCCGGGTGTCGGTGTGGACGTCCGAGCCGTGCGTGCAGGTCTACACGGCGAACTGGGCGAGTTACGACCAGACGGCGAAGGGAGGCGAGCACCTGTCGTTCCGGTGCGGCTGCGCGCTGGAGACGCAGCACGCGCCGGACTCGCCGAACCGCCCGAAGTGGCCGTCGACGTTCGTGAAGCCCGGCGAGCGGTATTCGTCGACGACCGAGTTCAGGTTCTCGGCGAAGTGACGCGCTAGGCGCCGGCGACGATCAGGCAGGCGAGGCCGGCGACGAAGAGAGCGAACATCGCCGCGTTGAGCGCGTGCGACTTCGCCGGCGCGCCGGCGAACTCCTTCCAGACCAGGATGCCCCAGAGGGCGGAGACGAGCGTCGCGCCCTGGCCGAGCGCGTAGGAGATCGCCTTGCCAGCCGCGCCGGCGGTCACGAACGAGAGCAGGGTGCCGAGCGCCCAGATGGCGCCGCCGAGAGCCCCGACGAGATGGATCGGGAAGCCGCCCTTGAAGTATGCTCCGTAGCCGACCGGCTCGCCGGAGACTGGACGGCGCATGGCGATCGTGTTCCAGAGGAAGTTGGACGCGAAGAGACCGAGCGCGAAGACGAAGAACGCCGCGTATGGCGTCATCATCCCCGGCTGCGGGGACTCCGCCGCCTGCATGAAGCCCATGTCCACTACCTTGTTGACGAGAGGGGAGAACCACATCATCAGGAGGCCGGCGACGACCGCGAGAGCCAGCCCCTTGCGCGTCGCCTTCGCGTCGCCGGCGGAGCCGGCCGCGAGCTGGCGGATGCGGAACGCGCGCGCGTTGCAGAGGATCGAGACGACGATGAGGGCGAGCCCGGCCGCGATCAGCGCGGGAGAGCCCTTGCCGTCCTGGAGATAGTTGGACACCGTGCCGCCGACGAGCGCCAGGCCCACGCCGACCGGGAAGGCGACGGACATCCCCGCCACGGCGATCGCCGCCGAGAGCAGGATGTTCGACGCGTTGAAGACGATCCCGGCGCAGAGCGGCCAGAGCCACTGCGCGCCGAAGCTCGCCTTGAGGTTCGCGGCGAAGCCCCAGGCCGGGTCGTCGCCGCACGAGCCGAGCGTGAAGCCGGCGAGAAGGGAGAAGAGAAGGAGCCCGACCACGTAGTCCCAGTAGAACAGCTCGTATCGCCAGCTCTTGCCCGCGAGCTTCTGGGTGTTGCCCCAGCTGCCCCAGCAGAGCATGCAGACGACGCAGAGGACGACGGCGAACGCGTAGTTCGTGACGTAGAACATGGTCTGGGCTCCTTTCCTTTCTTGACTTGACCGGCCTTGCCGGCGCGGCGCCGGCCTAGGCCTGCGCCGCCTGCTCGACGATGGTGACGACCTTGCCGTCCTTGACGAACTTCACCTTGCCGTCCTTGAGGGCGAACAGCGTGAAGTCGCGGCCCTGGCCGACGTTCTTGCCGGGGTGGATCTTCGTGCCGCGCTGGCGGACGATGATCGAGCCGGCCTTGAGCAGCTGGCCGTCGTATGCCTTGACGCCGAGATACTTCGGGTTGGAGTCGCGTCCGTTGCGCGCCGATGCGGAAGTAGCCATTTCCTGTCGCTCCTTTCTTCCTTAGGCGATCGCCTTGACGGTGGCGACGGTGTGCTGCTGGCGGTGGCCGACGAGACGGCGCGAGCCCTTGCGGCGCTTCGCCTTGAAGTTGATCACCTTCTTGCCCTTGACGACGCCGTCGACCGAGAGGACGACCTTGGCGCCCTCGACGTAGGGCCTGCCGACCTTGAGGGCCGTGCCGTCCGAGACCGCGAGAACGGTCGTCAGCTCGGCGTCCTGACCCGCTTCGACCGAGAGCTTTTCAATCTCGATCTTGTCGCCGACGTGGACAAGCACCTGCTTGCCGCCGGTTTCGAGTACTGCGTATGCTTCCATGTTTTTCCTTTCTTCGCCTTCCTTGTGGAAACCCTCCACGAAAGGCAGAATTTC
>CAVCXQ010000194.1:0-2964 GCA_963606275.1 uncultured Muribaculaceae bacterium
TCCTCTCCAGAAAATCGTCTATGGGGCGCCGGGGACGGGGAAGTCGTGGCGGCTCGACGAGGTGACGCGGCGGATGCCGCCGGCGGATGTCGTCCGCACCACCTTCCACCCAGATAGCGACTACTCCACCTTCGTCGGCGCCTACAAGCCCGCCATGGAGGACGACGGATTCAAGACCGTTGTCACGACGGGCGAGGTCAGCCCCTCCGGCAGCATCGCCAAGAAGGATGGCCTCGTCACCCAGAGGCGCATCGTCTACAAGTTCGTCCCCCAGGCGTTCCTGAAGGCTTATGTCAGAGCGTGGCGGAATTTCGCGGACGCGATGAATTGCGTCCCTCCCGTCGTTCTCGTCATCGAGGAGATCAACCGCGGCAACTGCGCCCAGATCTTCGGCGACCTCTTCCAGCTGCTTGACCGCCGCGACGACGGCTTCTCCGCCTATGAAGTCCTCGCGGACGCCGACATGCGGCGGTATCTCGCGGAGGCGTTCGGGGACGTGAGGGGTGCGGACGCCATGAACGGCCTCACTCCCGACATCGCGGAGAAGCTGGAACGGGTGTTCAAGGGCGAGGCTCTGCTGTTGCCGCCGAACCTCCGCATCTGGGCGACGATGAACACGTCCGACCAGTCGCTCTTCCCCATCGACAGCGCGTTCAAGCGCCGTTGGGATTGGGAATACGTGCCGATCGCCGAAGGCCGCGACGAGTCCGGCCATGCGCTCGGATGGCAGATCGCGGCAAAGGACTCCGCCCGTTACGACTGGTGGGCGTTCGTGCGCGCGGTGAACAAGGCGATCAAGGCCGTCACGAACAGCGAGGACAAGCAGCTCGGCTACTTCTTCGTCCGCCCCGATGGCGCGGCGTCTGGCGAGATCTCGGCGAAGAAGTTCGTCAACAAGGTGCTCTTCTACCTCTACGGCGACGTGTTCAGGGACGGCGACTTGCCGCCGTGCTTCAACAAGCCGGACGGAGGCGGCACGCTCGCGTTCGGCGACTTCTTCCGCGAGGACGGCAAGGTCAACGAGGACGTCGTCGCGGCCCTGCTGGCGAAGATGCTGGCGACGACCCCGGACGCGATTCCGTGAAGATCCTCATCGAGGGATGCGCGTATCCGCCGGAGGCCGTTCGGGGCGTGCTGCCGGAGCGGCGGCTGCTCCTGACGGACGAGAAGGTCGTCATCGAGAACGTCGGCTACTTCCGGTGCCCGGAGTGCGACGACTTCGTGTTCTTCCTGCCGAAGGTGCTGTTGGAGAAGGTCGATGGCGTCGAGGGCGACCGCGTGTTCGCCGTGCGCGGAGACCCCGTGCTCTGGCGCGGCTTCGCGCCGGAGGAGGTCATTGACCCGGAGGCGGAGACGGCGGATGGGCGGCGGCTCTCCGAGGGGCAGAAGGCGTTCCTCTACGAGTTCGCGGTTTGGATCTACCGCGCCATCGCGCAGTTCAAGGCGCGGCATCCGGGCTCGAAGGCCGTGTGGACGCGGCGTGAGCCGCAGGCGGGCGCGTTCCGCCGCCGCTACGTCACGAACACGCTGCTCGACGTCATCCTCGCCCTGCGGCGGTTCCAGCGCGACAACCGCGACTACTTCCTCTTCAAGGTGAAGGAGCGGCACGCGGGGCTGAACCGCATCAACTGGACGCGGACGGTCGCGAAGTCGCCGGCGGTCGTCCAGGAGGGGCGTCCGCTCTACCTTGCGCCGCGCTGCAAGAAGCGCGTCGTGGACTTCGACGAGGAGCTGCTCGTCATCTTCTACTCGATCCTCAACCACGTCCGGGAGAGATACAGCTTCCCGGTGCGGATCGACCTGGGCTACGAGCTCGTGACCGGCGCGCGGTTCGAGCGGTATCTCCGGGGCTATGGCGCGGCGAGGCTTCGGGCGATACGCGGCAAGTATTTCTCCGACCGCGAGCGGACGCTCTGGGAACTGTGCCATGCGTTCTTTGACCGGGCGCACAAGGCCAACGTGGTGTCGAGCGGCGAGGAATACCTGCTGGCGAAGGACTTCGAGGTCGTGTTCGAGGCGATGATCGACGAGCTCGTGGGCGACGAGTCGCTGGCGGGGCTGCGCGCGCTGTCCGACGGCAAGGAGATCGACCACCTTTATGTGGACGAGAGCCTGACGCGGGGCGGCGGCGGCAAGACGTTCTACATCGCGGACAGCAAATACTACAAGCGGGGGAACTGCCTCGGCGAGGAGAGCGTCGCCAAGCAGTTCACCTATGCGAGGAACATCCTGCAGCTCGACATCGACCTGTTCCTGAACGGCGACGAGGCGTCGGAGCGGGTGAAGGAACGGCGCGCGGCGGTCGGGGATGTCCGCCTGCTGCGCGACGAGGCGACGGAGGGATACGACGTCATCCCGAATTTCTTCATCAGCGCGACGGTGCCGGAGGATTTGGACTACGATGACGACAGGCTGGCGCTCCACGAGGGGGAATATCGGAATGTGCACTTTGCGAACCGGCTCTTTGACCGCGACACGCTGATCCTCTCGCACTACGATGTGAACTTCCTCTACGTCGTGCGGCTCTACGCGCGGAACGACGCGGGGCTGCGCGCGGCGTGGCGCAGGAAGGTGCGCGACAAGTTCCGTGAGCACATCCGCACGCTGCTGGGCGAGCGTTTCCTGTTCCACGCGATGATGCCGTGCGACGGGGTGTCGGACGAGGACGCGGCGCGGTTCCTGCGGGAGAACTTCCGCGTCACGCTCGGCAAGGTCTACGCGCCCTATCCGAGGGTGGACGGCAAGAAGGTCTACTCGCTCGCGCTGGAGAACCCGGAGAAGATGGAGCCCGGCAAGGCGTTCTCCGAGGCGGGGTTTGCGGCGCACAAGCGGCGCGTGACGGAGGAGAACGAGGCGGTCAAGCGGTTGCTTGAGACGACGTTCTACGTTGTCGAGTGCGCACTGGGAAAGGATCCGACGGACGATCTTCGGAAGGTGGTGGCGGAGAACCCGAAGTCGGGTGCG
>CAVCXQ010000195.1:0-2962 GCA_963606275.1 uncultured Muribaculaceae bacterium
CGCTCCTCTACGACTCGGCGCTGATCGCGGAAGGCTCGCCCGTCGCGGACGGCGCGACGTTCGCGAAGCTCCTCACGGGCCTGATGCTCAAGGGATAGTCGCGGGCTTCAGCCGCGCCGCCCAACCAAAATTACGACGCGCGACAAAAGTTCCGTTTCATGACGCCATTCCGTCCGACTACGGCGGCGTGATGGGCGTGACGATCTCGTTCCTGCTTGAAAAGGCAGCGACTGTGACTTGCGGAGTGGTGGCGTCTTTTCGCAAAACGCCCGAAAAAACTCTTCGCAAAACGCTAGGAAAGGCTTGCCGCCCAGCGCGGAGTTGTGGTATCATTCTTCAACTCTGCGAAAGCCAGTGGATCATGACATGACGAAGGAACGGGGATGAACATGGACAAGAACAAGAGCCCGGCCCGCGCCCTTGCGCTGGCGGCCGCCTGCTGCGCCGTCGGCGCGTGCGTGAACGAACGGCCGCCATGCGTGTCCGGCGTCTACCCGCATCTCGCGATGACGAACGCGGAGGGCGAGTGCGGCACCGGCGCCGTCGTGCCGTGGGCGGGCTCGCTCTGGGCCGTCACCTACGGGCCGCACTGCCCGAACGGCTCGACGGACAAGCTATACCAGATCTCGCCCGGCCTGAAGCAGACCGTCCGGGAGGAGTCCGTCGGAGGCACCCCCGCCGACCGCCTGATCCACCGCGAGTCGAACCAGCTCGTCATCGGGCCCTACTTCATCGACGCGAAGGGGAGCGTCCGAGTCGTCCCGCCGGAGAGGATGCCGGGACGCCTCACCGGCGCCGCCCGGCACCTGGCCGACCCGGAGCACAAGGTCTACGTGGCGACGATGGACAACGGACTCTACGAGGTCGACGTCGGCTCGCTCGCGGTGCGGACGCTTCTCCGCGACCACAACGGCGAGGTCGGGAAGGTCTGGGGCAACAAGGAGCCGACGATCCCGCACACGCCCGACTGGGAGGACGCGAAGACGAACACGCTGCCCGGCTCGCACACGAAGGGCCTCTGCACCGGCTTCGGACGCATCCAGCTCACGAACAACGGCGAATACCATCCGGAGGCGCTGACCAACCCGCGCATCCCCGCCGGCGTCCTCGGCGACTGCGCGGCGGACGGCTCCGACCAGCGGGTCATCCGCCGCTGCCAGTTCACCGACGTCACGACGAGGGACGGCATCTACGGCAACGAGAGCCCGGACAAGAACGCGATCTGGGCTCTCGGCTGGGACCATCGCAGCGTCATCCTGTCGACGACGGCGGACGGCGTGACCTGGCACGACTACCGACTGCCGAAGGGCTCGCACAGCTACGACGGTGCGCACGGCTGGAACACCGAGTGGCCGCGCATCCGCGAGATCGGCGAGGGCGATGACTACCTCGCGACGATGCACGGCACGTTCTGGAAGTTCCCGGCCGGCTTCGCGCCCGGCCGCGCCGCCGGGGTGCGTCCGCGCTCGACCTACCTGAAGGTGATCGGCGACTTCTGCCGCTGGGGCGACCGCGTCGTATTCGGCTGCGACGACCACGCGAAGAGCGAGTTCCTCAACGTCCGAGCGCTGAAGGGGAAGCGTCCGGCGGCGCGTCCGAGCGAGAGCAACCTCTGGTTCGTCGAGCCGGAGCGCCTGGACGCGCTCGGCCCGCGCGAGGGCAAGGGCGCGGCGTGGGCCGGCGACGCGGTCGCCGCCGGACAGGCGAGCGACCCGTTCCTCTTCGCCGGCTACGACCGGACGTGGCTCTGGCTCACCGTCCCCGCCGAGCTTCAGGTCGACGAGAAGGGCGACGGAAAGTGGGCTTCGTGGAAGGATCTCGCGCCTGGCGGACACGACCTCGCGTCCGCGCCGCGCGGCGAGTGGGTGCGCCTCGTCGCGCGCGCCGCCTCGACGAACGCCTTCGCCGTCTTCCACTGCACGAGCGCCAGCGCGGGCGAGCGGGACGCTCGCCCCTACCAGGACGCGCCGGTAGGGTCACGCGTCCCGCGTGACCGCGTGTTCGCCCTCCCGGCCCCGGCCGAGGCGGCGGCAATCTTCAAGGACGACGCGCCCGTCCCGCAGGGGCTGATCCTGGAGGACGCCGCGTCGCTCGTCTACGTCGACGGCGGCGTCCGCCGCCGCCTCCCGCGCCGGACGGCCGCGAGCGCGGCGACGTGCGGCCGCCTCTGCCGCGAGGTCTCGACAGAGCGCGACCTCCTGCACGTCGGCGAGATCTTCTACGAGCTGCCGGCGGACAACGCGGGCGGCTTCCGCTACGTCCATCCCGTCGCCGCCACGGCGCGGCAGGTCGCCGACTACGACACCTGGAAGGGATGTCTCGTCCTGAAGGAGGCGGACGGATCGCTGAAAGTCGGCGTGGCTGACGACCTCTGGGCGCTCGGCGCGCCGGTCGGCGTCGGCGGCCCGTGGAAGGACTCGAAGGTCGCGGCGGGCGAGCCGAGCGACGCCTATCTCATGAACGGATTCGGACGCAAGACGCTGACGCTGGCGGCGGACGCCGACGCGACCATCTCGCTGGAGGCGGACATCGACGGCAACGGCACCTGGGTCGCGGCGGGAGAGTTCAAGGTCGCTGCCGGCAAGCCGCTGACGGCCGAGCTGCCGGCGGCGTTCTCGGCCTACTGGGCGCGCGTCCGCGCCGACCGCGACTGCATGGCGTCCGCGCAGTTCGTCTACTCCGCCGAGTAGCCTCCGCAGGAGTTTCCCAAGACAGAAGAGAGTTTTCGCATAGAAAAAGAGATGAGGAGAGAAGAGAGATGAGAAGAGCAGGTGTGCTGGTGGCGATGCTTCCGCTTGCGCTGTGCGCGGCGGATACGCAGAGCATTGACGTTGTTGCGTCCGCGAAGGCGAAGAACCCGCAGCGTGCGAAGTGGCTCGTCGGGAAGCTTCCGGGCAAGGGCGAGGTGAAGGTGGTGAACGAGGCGTGTTCCTTCCCCGTGGAGATTCGCGGGGCGGGGGAC
>CAVCXQ010000196.1:0-2939 GCA_963606275.1 uncultured Muribaculaceae bacterium
CGCGGCAGATGGAGGGCGCGAAGGAGGTGAAGTGCTCCGAGTTCGGCAACCTCCTTGCCGAGGCGATGTAGGCAGAGACGGCGTAATCCGAGCGTATGGGCAGCTTCTTCAAGCCGGTGCAGGCGGTGGGGGTGGCGGGGATCGTCGCCGCCAGGTCGGTCGCGTATTTCCCGTCCGTCCTGCTGCGGGCGTCCGGCCGCGCCGACCTCTTCCGCCAGCTCTACGCGACGGGGATCCGGACGCTGCCGGTGGTGACGGTGGTCTCGCTGTTCATGGGGATGATCATCGCGCTGCAGGTCGGCATCGAGCTTGCGCGCTTCAACCAGGAGACGTATCTCGGCGCGGCGGTGATGGTGACGCTGCTGCGGGAGATGGGCCCGTTCTGCTGCGGGATATGCCTGGCGGCGTGCGTGGGCTCTGCGATCGCGGCGGAGCTCGGCACGATGAAGGTGAACGACGAGATCGACGCGCTGGTCATCATGAAGATCCCGCCGATGCGCTTCCTCTCGGCCCCGCGCGTCCTGGCGCTGGTGGCGATGGCCCCGGTGCTGGCGTTCTACTGCTGCATCGTCGGCGCGGTCGGCGGCGGGCTCGTCGGCTCTACCCAGCTAAACGTCGACTTCGGGCAGTACATGTCAGGCGCGCTCTGGATGTCCGAGGCGAAGGACCTCTACGTCGGGCTGCTGAAGGCGACGGTGTTCGGCTTCCTGGTCGGCGTGGTGTCCGTCTCGGAGGGGATGGGCACGCGGCTTGGCGCGACCGGGGTGGGCAAGGCGACGCAGCGGGCGGTGATCGTCTCGTTCCTGGCGATACTGGTGTCCGGCTACATGGTGACGAGGGCGTTCTACTGATGGCGGAGAGCGTGATAGAGTTCCGCGACGTGGTCAAGCGCTTCGGCGACGCCGAGGTGCTGCGCGGGCTTTCCTTCACGGTCGAGAGGGGCGAGGTGCTCGCCGTCGTCGGCCCGTCCGGGACGGGCAAGTCGGTCGCGCTCAAGCACGTGGTCGGCCTTCTGGAGCCGGACTCCGGCGAGGTGGTGGTGAAGACGGACAGGATAGGCTACCTGTTCCAGTCCGGCGCCCTGCTGGCGTGGAAGACGGTGTGGGAGAACGTGGCGCTGCCGCTGGAGGAGACGACGCGCCTCGGCGCGGACGAGATCGAGCGGCGGGTGTCGGAGGCGCTGCGCGCGGTCGGCCTCGAGGGCGACGCCGAGAAGTATCCGTCGGAGATCTCCGGCGGGATGCAGAAGCGCGCCGGGCTGGCGCGGGCGATCGTCTGCGAGGCGGAGGTCATACTCTACGACGAGCCGACGTCGGGCCTCGACCCGGTGACGGCGGCGCAGATCACGCGGCTCGTCCGCGACGTCAACGTCCGTCGCGGCGTGACCAGCGTCCTGGTCACGCACGACCTGGCGTCGGCGTTCAGGGTGGCGAGCCGAGTGCTGCTGGTGAAGGGCGGCCGGGCGGTCGCCTGCCTCACGCCGGACGAGTTCCGCAAGTCGGCGATACCCGAAGTGCGCGAGTTTCTCGCGGCGGCGCGGGGAGAGACGGTGGAATAATCGAATAATCGAATAATCGAATAATCGAATAGGTGAATTAGCGAATTAGCGAATTGCAAATACGAGGGTAAAACGGAAAGGCGGGGAGCAAAGATGAAGAAGAAGAGCGAGGCGTTTTCGCAGCTGGTGGTCGGGGTGTTCATGGTGGTGGTCCTGCTGCTGCTGGGCTACTTCACCATCGTCATCTCCGGCGTCGACGTCCTGTCCGGACGCGACCGCACCGAGATCCGCGTCGCGTTCGACGGCGTAGGCGGGCTCAAGGAGCGCGACAACGTGATGTATCGCGGCACGAAGGTCGGCACGGTCGGCAAGGTGGAGGTCACGCCGTCGAACCTCGTCGTCCACGCCGACGTCGACTCGAAGGTCGTGCTGAGGTCCGGCTGCGTCCTGAGCGTCCGCAACCTGTCCATGCTCGGCGGCTACTACCTCTCGCTGGAGGAGGGGGAGGGCGAGGCCTTGCCGCTGGCGACGACGCTGTTCGCCGGGGAGACGCCGACGGACTGGATGTCGGACGTGTCGAAGATCTCGAAGAGCCTGCGCGAGTTCACCGCCAGCCCGGAGCTGCGCTCCATCGTGTCCAACGTCGTCGCGGCGTCGGCGCGGGCGCGCGACGTGGCGGCGAAGGCGGACGCCTTCATGGACCGCGCCAACCGCTTCGCGGACGGCGTGGCGCGCGGCGAGGGGACGATCGGGGCCTTGATGTCGACGAACGACACGGTCTACGCGGACTTGAAGGAGACGCTGGCGAACGCCCGCGAGGTGACCGGGCGCCTGAACCGGGCGAAGCTCTTCGACGACCTCGAGGCCGGCGTGGCGGCGTTCCGCCAGGCGGCGGAGGGCGCGGACGTCAAGGAGACGGTGGCGAAGGCCGACCGCCTGCTGGAGAGCCTGAACGCCTTCGCGGCCGACCTCAAGGCCGGCAAGGGCACGATCGGGCGTCTCGCGCAGGACCCGAAGATGTATGAAGAGGTCGAGGCCCTCGTGCGCGACGTGCGCCAGGTCGTCGACAACTACCGCGACACGACGCCGATCACGACGTTCTCGTCGCTGGCGGTCGGCGCGTTCTGACGCGGCGGCGGACAATTTTGCCGGAGTGGTGGAATGGCAGACACCGGGGACTTAAAATCCCCTGCCAAGTATTTGGCGTGCGGGTTCGACCCCCGCCTCCGGCACCACGGTTTTGCCGCCAAATCGTCGACGCCGCGATCGACGCGATCAGGACCCGCTGCGACATTTCTCGGCTTGTCGGCACGATGAGCGGGGAAATGGTATAATATACCCATTTACCGCTTCGGCGGTGTCCGGAGAAGCTGCGCGACGGTGCGCGGTGCCGAAGGTGTAACTCCCCGAAAGGGTCGGGGACGATCTCTCAGGCAAAAGG
>CAVCXQ010000197.1:0-2893 GCA_963606275.1 uncultured Muribaculaceae bacterium
CTTGCCGCCGCCATGGCCGCCGGCGCGGCGGCTGCGGACGACGCGGCGACGGCGACGACGAACGCCGCGCCGTCGCGCATGGCCCGCATCACCGCCGACATGACCCACTACGACCGCAAGGAGGGCATGGCCGTCTTCACCGGGCGCGTCCACGTCGACGACGAGCAGTACCAGATGCACGCCGACAAGGCATACGTCTTCACCACCGAGACCAACACCCTCAAGCGCATCGTCGCCATCGGACACGTCGCGCTCACCAACGACGCCAAGCGCGCCTACGGAGAGAAGGCCTCCTACTACAAGGAGGGCGGAATGGTCGTCCTCTACGGCGGCAACGGCACCAACGCCGAGATCGTCGACGAGTCCAAAGGACAGCGCCAGACGCTTCGCGGCTCGAAGATCAAGTTCTGGATCGACTCCGAGCAGGTCGAAGTCCTCGACGCCACCATCGTCGCGCCGTCCTCCGGCGGCTCCGGCCTCGGCGGCGCCGCCGGGCTGCTGCGCTAGGCCAGGTGAACCTCTACGCCCACTTCCCGTTCTGCCGCCGGAAGTGCCGCTACTGCGCGCTCTTCTCCAGGCCAGGCGAACCCCAGTCCGTCCGCGACGCCTACGCCCGCCACCTGGCCTCGTTTCTTTCAAGGCTCCCGAAGGACCTTGACGGCGTAGAAGCCCTTGTGCGCTCGCTTCGGCTTGAGGACAAACGACAGAGGACAAACGACAAAGGGTTGGACGCCGGCAGCTCCGCTTTCTCTACCATTTACTTCGGCGGCGGGTCGCCCGCGCTCTGCGACCTCCGCCCCGTCCTCGACGCGCTCGCGCCTCGCCTCGCCCCGGACGCCGAGTTCACCGTCGAGCTCCATCCGCTCGACGTCTCCGACGACCTCCTCTCGCGCCTGCGCGACGGCGGCGTGAACCGCGTCTCCATGGGCGTCCAGTCCCTTGACGACGCGACGCTCGCCTCCATGGGACGCGGCTACGACGTCGCCACCGCGGCGCGGGCCTTCGCCCGCGTCAGGCGGTTCTTCGACAACGCGGGCGTCGACCTCATCGTCGGCTACCCCGGTGATCCGTGCGCGAGCTACTCCGCCCTCGCCGGCTGGGGGCTCCGCCACTGCTCCGTCTACTCGCTCCAGAACGAGCGCGGGCTTGCGGACGTCCCCGACGACGACTGGACGCTCGACCGCGTCCGCGCCGCCGCCGCCGCGCTGGAGGAGGCCGGACTCGAACGATACGAGATCTCCAACTACGCCGTCCCCGGCTTCGAGTGTCGGCACAACCTCGCCGTCTGGCGCGGAGAGGACTACCTCGGACTCGGCGCCGGCGCGTGCGGACGCCTCGGACGCCTCCGGACGAAGCACCTCGGCGCGCCGCCGCCGACGCGCACGGAAGTAGAGGAGCTCTCTCCGGAGCGCGACGCCACCGAGCGCCGACTCTTCGCCCTGCGCACGCGCGACGGACTTGACGCCGCGAAAGTCCCGGCGGACTGGATTCCCGTCCTCGAACGGCATCGCGCCGGCGGACTGCTCGCGCTGGATGGCGGAGCATACCGCCTCACGCCGCGCGGCGCCGAGGTCTGCGACTCCATGCTGGTCGATTTGGTATAATCCGCGCCGATGAATCTCCAGAAGCCCATCTACCTCTACGGCGCCCCCGCGTCCGGCAAGACCACGCTCGGACGCCGCCTCGCGTCCGCCATGGACGTCCCCTTCGCCGACCTCGACGAGGAAATCGTCCGCGCCGCCGGACGCTCCATCCCGGAGATCTTCGCGGCGGACGGCGAGGAGGCGTTCCGAGACCTGGAGTCGCAGGCTCTCGGGCGCATCGCCGGCGGCGTCGTCGCGCTCGGCGGCGGCACCCTGCTCCGCGACGCGAACCGCGCCCTCTGCGAGGAAAGAGGAACTGTCGTCTGCATTGACGCGCCGTCCGAAGAGGAGCTCGCCCGCCGCATTGGCGCCGCCCCGGGGACGCGTCCGCTCGGCGGCAAGGCGCAGGAGCGCGCCGCCCACTACGCATCGTTCCCAAACCGCGTCGCCGGCTGGTTCAACCTCGGGAACTCGCTCGTCGTCGTCGGACGCGGCATCGCCCCCGCGGTCCTCGCCGGACGCCGCGTCGTCGCGGACGAGACGGTCGCCGGGCTCTGGTCGGAGAAGCTGGGGCTTTCGCCGATCGCGACCATTCCGTCCGGCGAGCGCCACAAGACCATCGGGACCGTCGCCTCGCTCTGGACTTCGTTCGCGAAGGCGGGGCTTGGACGGAAGGACGTGGTCGTCGCCCTTGGCGGCGGCGTGACCGGCGACCTCACGGGCTTCGCCGCCGCGACGTGGATGCGCGGCATCGGCTGGATCAACGTGCCGACCACGCTGCTCGCGATGGTCGACGCCTCGACCGGCGGCAAGACCGGCTGCGACCTCCCGGAGGGCAAGAACCTCGCCGGCGCGTTCCATGCGCCGCGCCTCGTCGTCATCGACGCCGACTTCCTCGCGACGCTGCCGGAGAAGATTCTCCGCGACGGCAAGGCCGAGATGATCAAGCACGAGGTGATTGGGGAAATAATCGAATCATCGAATAATCGAATAATCGAATTGGGTAATGGGGAACGGGGAATGGGGACAGACCCCAAGAATCTGGGGACAGACCCCAAGGCTAAATCTGAAAACTTGCCGAAAGCGGCTGAAATCGCGAAAAACCTTGCCGTAAAGGTTGGCATTGTGCGCGAGGACCCGTTTGAGACGAAGGGGCGGCGTCTGCTGCTCAACTGCGGGCACACGGTCGGTCACGCGATCGAGAAGGCGACCGACTACGCCGTTTCCCATGGCGAGGCGGTCGCCATCGGCTGCGTCGAGGAGGCTCGGATCGCGGTTCGCCGGGGTCTGTCCCCGGCGAGCTGGCCGGA
>CAVCXQ010000198.1:0-2888 GCA_963606275.1 uncultured Muribaculaceae bacterium
TCTCGATCGTGCAGATGTGGATCATCCGCCGCCAGACGGCGAAGGAGCAGGCGGTGATCGTGCCCGAGGTGATCGAGCCGCCGCAGACGACGCGGCAGATGCGCCGCCACGGCTAGGGGGATTCGTCGGCCATGATCGCATACGTCAGGGGACTGCTGGCGGAGAAGTCGCCGGTCCGGGCGGTGGTCGAGTGCGGCGGCGTCGGCTACGAGCTGCTGGTGCCGGTGTCGACGTATTCGCGGCTGCCGCGCGAGGGCGCGGAGGTGAAGCTGCTGGCCTACCACTGCGTGCGCGAGGACGACGAGATCCTCTTCGGGTTCGCGACGGAGGGCGAGCGCGAGCTGTTCGCGAAGCTGACCGGCGTGTCCGGCGTCGGCCCGAAGACGGCGCTGGCGATACTCTCCGGCGCGTCGGTGTGCGAGCTGGCCCTGGCGATCGCCTCCGGCGACTCGAAGCTGCTCTCGGCGGTGAAGGGCGTCGGCAAGAAGACGGCCGCGAAGATCTGCGTCGAGCTGCGCGACAAGGTGGACGCCCTGGCGTTCTCGTCGCGCGGCGGCGGCGCTTCCTCCCCGGCTGCGGCGGTTGCCGTGGCGGCGGACGCTGCGGCCGCCCTGCGCGCCCTCGGCTTCAGCGACGAGACGAGCGCGAAGATGGTGTCCGACATCCTGGCGAAAAACCCGGACGCCGACTCGGTCGAGCAGGTCATCCGCCTCGCTCTCGCCAGCCGCTAGCCGAAGGGAGAAGGGACTTCCGCGATGCCCACGCTTCTCCTCGCCGCGCTGATCGCATTCCCCAAGGAGGGCCAGCGGCTTCCGTTCGTCGAGCGCTGCTACATGTCCGGCGCGGTCGAGCCTGGCACGACGAACGTCGTCGTGCAGGGGCGCGACGTCGCAGTCCACCCGATGGGCGGATGGGTCACGATGGTCGACGTCGTCGAGGGGACGAACGTCTTCGAGGTCGCCGGCGCGACGCGCACTTTCTTCGTCGCCCGCCGTCCGTCGCCGTCGGCGGAGTCCGGCGCCGGCGCATCTCCGAAGGTCTACAAGAAGCTCCCTTACGCCGCCGACGTGCCGCGTCCGGCGCCGGCGGGACGCGCTCCCGGCGAGATCACGGTCTGCGTCGACCCCGGCCACGGCGGCGGAAAGTCCGACACCGGCGCGATCAGCCCCCACGGGCTGAGGGAGTCCGACCTCAACCTCGCGCTGGCGAAGAACGTGCGCGACGCGCTCGTCCGGCGCGGCTTCAACGTGGCGATGACGCGTACCAACGACGTCGCGGTCGCGCTCTACGAGCGTCCGCGCGCCGCGCACGAGAATGGCGCGGACGCCTTCGTCTCCATCCACCACAACGCGCCGCCGCTCGACCGCGACCCGCGCGGCGTCCGCTACCACGCCGTCTACGCCTGGAACGAGATCGGCGACGCCCTCGCGAAGGCGGTGAACGCGCGCATGGGCGAGGCCTTCGGCGACACGCTCAGGAACAACGGCGTCATTCGCGCCAACTTCGCCGTCACCCGCAGCCCGGAGGTCCCGTCGTGCCTCGTAGAGACGGACTTCCTCACCACTCCGGAGGGCGAGCTGGACTGCTGGAGCCGCGAGCGGCGGCTGAAGGTGGCGGACGCCATCGCCGCCGGGATCGCCGACTGGGCGGAGGGCGCGCGATGAGCGTCGACCCGTTCGGCGAGCTTTCGCCGCGCCGAGGCCTCCCGCCCGGCCTGAAGCAGCGCTTCCCCGACCGCGTGCTGGTGATGACGACGGACGAGTGCTTCGAGCGCTGCCCGCACTGCACCCGCCGCTTCATCCTCGGCAAGGCCTCCGTCGTGCGCACGGACGCCGAGCTCTCCCGCTGCGTCGCCTACGTGCGGCGGCATCCCAAGGTGCGCGACGTGCTGCTCTCCGGCGGCGACGTGCTGACGCTCTCCGACGACGGGGTGATGCGCCTCGTGGACGCCTTCGCCGCGCTTCCGCAGGTCGAGGTCGTGCGCATCTGCACCCGCGCGCCGGTGGCTCGTCCGTCGCGGGTCACGGACGCCCTGGCGCGGTGCCTGGCGGAGTCCGGCAAGGTCTGGGCGAACGTCCACGTCAACACCGCCGATGAGGCTCGCCGCGCCGCTCCGGCCGCCGCCAGACTCGTGACGCGCGGCATCCCGGTGTCGTCGCAGACAGTCCTGCTGCGCGGCGTCAACGACACGCCCAGGAAGATGCTCGCGCTGCTGCGCGCGCTCTCCGCCGCGAGGATCAGGCCCTACTACGTGTTCCAGTGCGACCCGGTGGACGGACTGGTCGAGCGCTTCGGCGTTCCGCTCGCGAAGGCGAAGGAGATCGAGTCATACTGCGCGGAGCGCATCGGGGGCCTGTCCCTGCCGCGCTTCGTCGCCGACCTCCCAGGCTCGCGCCGCAAGACGCCGATCGAGACGCTCTAGCCGCGTCAGCTGCCGATGTACTGGATGCCCTTCTGGCGCGTCGAGTTGACCTTCGTGAGAAGCTTGTTCGCCATCTCCATCGCGTCGTCGCGCTTCGAGACGTAGCTCTGCAGCGACGTCATGTCCTGCTGCAGCTCGTTGTCCTCCTGGTCGAGCTCGAAGCGGACGTTCTGCTGGAGCTTCATGATGTCCGGATACGTCATCTGCGTCGAGGCCGTGAAGCCATACCTCTTCAGCAGGGTGACGGCCGAGCTGTCGACGGCGAGCTTGTCCGTCGACTTCGTGTCCTTCGTCTTCTGCGCGAACGCCTTGTTCAGCGAGGACAGGGCCTCCCCGAGGTCGTCGAGCTTCCGCTGCCGCGTCCGCAGGAGCGTGGAGAAAGACTGCATCGTCTCCTCGAGCGCGGCGGTACGGCAGAGGGCCGCCTTCGAGACGGCCTCCCCGTAGTTCTGCCCGTGGACACCGT
>CAVCXQ010000199.1:0-2845 GCA_963606275.1 uncultured Muribaculaceae bacterium
TGCCGCGCGTCGCGTTGTAGGCGAGCGTGACCGAGCCGTGCCACTTCTCCGGCACCGGGTCGATCGCCTTGACCTCGCCCATGTCGAGCTCGCGCGCGTCCGCGACGTAGACGCCGTTCGAGACCGAGAGGTCTTGCTGGGTCTCGCTCATGTCGTTGCGTTGGACTACGTGCTGGCCTGCGTCGAGCCTCGCGATGTTCGCGACCTTGATGGTCACGTCGCCGAGGTCGTCGGACGCGAATACGACCGAGTCGACGGTCGCGCTCTTCACCTTGCCGGTCAGGAAAGAGCCAGACTTCAGCTCGACCTTGTCCGCGAACGCCGCGCCGGCGACCGCCGCCAGCGCAACCACGATCAGTTTCTTCATTCTTCCTCTCCCTTTAGATTGTTGAATTACCTGGCTTATCTGCAAGTTCAACATGCCTGTTCAAAAAAACTCATTCATCGATCCCGCCCTGCGCGAACGGAATCGGCACGTAGCCGTTCATAAGCGTCCGCTGGACGCGGTTCGTCCGGCGCGGATCGTTATACTGCTCCTCTAGGGGGCGGAGATCGAGCGACTGGATGCCCTCGACGCGGCGGCGGCGGTCGCCAGGCTCGAGGCGGATGTCCTCGGTATACTGGCGGCCTAGGACGGCGTTCTTCGGCAGCCCGGCGTCCTTCGCGACGCGTCTTGGGTCGACGAGTCCGACCGTGACGAAGACGATGATCTCCTTCTGCTCCTTGATTCGCTGCTTAGACCCGAAGAGGCGAGGCCCGATCCACCACCAGTCCCGCAGCCACGGGATACCGCTGTCGACCTGCTTCTCGACGGTGCGCGAGAGTCCGCCGATCACCGCCGTCGTCCCGCTCGACATGGAGAACTCCGTGATGAGGCGCTGCACGTTGATGACGGGATACTTCGACGAGATCGTCCCCGCGTTGCTCTCCCCCGTGCTGGTGTCGGAAGCGCCCGCCGACACCCAGTCCGTCTGGCTCGATATCGTCGGCACGATCGAGACGCTGATGAGCCCGTTCGTCGAAATGCGCGGCGTGACCTCGAGCTCGATGCCCCAGGAGAAGAACGCCTCCTTGGCGAACATGAACTTGTCCTCGCCGGGGATGGCCGCCATGTTCATCGACAAGTCCAGCGAGTCGCTGCCGCCGCCGGAGGACGTGCGCTTCGCCGAGATCGAGACGTTCGGATACTTCTCGGTCATGTCGACCTTCGCCGTCTTGCCGGACGCGACGATGATCTTCGGGTTCGAGAACGTCCGCGCGTCCTCGGTCGACTCCAGGGCGCGCAGGACGAGATAGAGGTCGCTCATGCCGAGCGTGGCGTTCACGTGCGAGAGGTTGGCGCTCTGGGCCCCGGCCTTCGCCGCGTCGGAGGAGAGAGTGTAGGCGTCGGTTGCACTGTCGTATGTGCTGACCCCCTCCATCTTGCGCGTGTTGTATCCGGCGTTTACGCCGAGAGTGCCCTTCATGCCGTCGAGCATCGACCAGTCGATGCCGAGCTTGTGCGAGGCGGTGTTGCCGAGTTCGACGAAACGCGCCTCGATGTAGACCTGCTGGGACTCGACGTCGAGCTCCGCGACGGCCTTCTCGCAGGCGTCGAGGATCATCCGCGGCGCCGTGACGAGGACGGCGTTCGACTCCGGGAACGCGACCGCCATCTTCGTGACCTTCCAGGCCTCGCCGAAGTCGCCGCTCCACATCTTGTTCAGGTTCTCCGCGACCTCCGCCGCCGAGGCGTGGTTGAGGCGGAACACGCGCGTCCCGATCTGGCGCATCGCCTCCTTGCGTTCCGTCTTCGCCTGCTCCGCGTCGGCCTTCGCGTCCGTCTTCGCCGTCGTCGCCGCCGCCGCGTCCTTCGCCGCCTTCTCGACCGCCGCCTTCACCGCCGCCTCGACCGTCTCCTTGGCCGCCTTCTCCGCCGCCGCCTTCACCGCGTCCGTGACCGCCTTCTCCGCGACCTCCGCCGCCGTCCGCTCCGCCACGATCTGCGCCGCCCGCAGCGTCTCGCCGCTCTCGACGCCGGCGATGGCGGGAAGGGAGAGAAGAAAAAGGGACAGGACAAAGGACAGAGGACAAAGGACAAAGGCGAAGGATTTCATGGCGATCATCCCTTGAACACGAAGAACTTGCGGACGACGAAGTTGACCGCGACGGAGACGGCGACGTTGATGACGAACGAATACGTCGTCTGCATTCCGTAGAACTTCACGAACGCCCAGATCGCCGCCGAGCCGCAGAGGATGGCGAAGCCGCTGCCGGCGAGGAAGAGCGCATACTCGACGAACCAGCGGTGCCGCCCCGGCGTGAAGACGAACTTGCGGTTCAGGAGCCAGCAGACCAGGTTCGCGAAGAAGAATCCGACGAGGTTGCAGTAGACGGCGCGGACGGCGCGGACGGAGTCTGAGACGACGAAGGTGGCGTCAGAGAGGCCGAAGACGCCCCACTTGACCAGCAGGTCGTCCGCCGTCAGGCACGGCCAGACGTGCGCCGCGCAGATTTCGGCGACGACGAAGTTGACTGCGGTCGCGACGACGCCGACGAACGCATATTTCGCGACCTGCCACGCCAGCCCGCGCATCACCACTTTCAGCAAGATTCCGCCCATGGGGCGAGATTATACCATATTCTTCAGTCATCCGCCGTCCGTCCCGGACAATGGCGAACCGCAATGGGTCGCTGCCGGAAATGCGCTGTCGGAGGTCCACTTGACGGATAGGCGGGCGAAAGGGTATAATACGCCCTCAAAAATCACGCCGAGGAAGGGTTCCGAAGCGGAATAAAGAAAGGTTCAACAAAGAAATGGCTATCAAGATTGGCATCAACGGCTTCGGCCGCATCGGCCGCATGG
>CAVCXQ010000200.1:0-2844 GCA_963606275.1 uncultured Muribaculaceae bacterium
GCATCCGTCGCCGTCCGTGTCGGGGTTCAGGGGGTCTGTCCCCAGTCGCCACTCGTCAAGGTTCGAGAGGCCGTCGCCGTCCGGGTCGTCCTGCGCGTCGGCGCGCGCCGGGGCCGTCCCGATGCGCACCTCCTCGCCGTCCGGAATGCCGTCGCCGTCCGTGTCCGCCGAGAGGGGGTCTGTCCCCAACTCGAACTCCTCCGCGTTCGTCAGCCCGTCCCCGTCCGGGTCGCCGTCCGCCGCGAGCACGGCCACCTCGACCCGCGAGGTCGCGGACACGTTCCCGCCGTCGTCGACCGCCCACGCCGCGAACGCATATGTGCCGGTCACGGCGTTCGCGACCGTTGCCGTCGTCGCGGCGGACGGGGAAACCGCGAGGGCTTCGCCGTCGCCCGTGCAGATCCGCGTCTCGACGACGCGCCCGGCGACGTCCGTAGCCGTTGCCGTCAGGCGGATCGCCGCGCCCTCGACAGACCACGGCCGCGCCGCCGCCAGCTCGACGTGCGGCGGCACGTCCACGGGCAAGTGGCAGAGGAAGTCGTCCGGCACGACCTGTCGCGAAGAACAGTCGACCGACCAGTCGAGGGAGACCTCGCCGACGTCCTCCGGCGAGGCGATGATCCGCAGGGCGTGCCAGCCGGTCGCCCGCTCGACGCCCGCCTCCGGGACGCGTTCGCCATCGACCCACACTTCGGCGGACGCGGGCGTCGGATGAAAGCGGCAGAGTCCCGCCGACGGAATCCAGACGAAGCCCTCGTAAACGCCCGTGAAGTCGCCGTTCGGCAGCCGCTCGGCCCACAGGCCGGCGCGGCGGACGCGCACGTCCGGCTCGAAGGCGAGGGGGTCTGTCCCCAGGAGGAATTCCGCCGAATTGTCCATGCCGTCGCCGTCCGGGTCGGCATGGGCGTCGGAGGCGTCGGTCGGGTCCGTGCCGCAGCGGATCTCCCAGCGGTCGGGAAGCCCGTCGCCGTCCGTGTCGGGGCTGTTGGGGTCTGTCCCCGCCCGCCACTCCGTGTCGGGGCTGTTGGGGTCTGTCCCCGCCCGCCACTCGTCGAGATCCGAGACGCCGTCGCCGTCCGCGTCGCCCCGGCCGGTGCGGTCAAGACCTCCGAAATGACGGAACTCCCAGTCGTCCGGCAGCGCGTCGCCGTCCGCCGACAGCCCCTGCGGTCGGCTTCGCGTAACCCGCACGTCGTCCAGGACGAGCTCGCCCTCCCCCGCGACCTCGAACCCGCGAAGCGCGACGGCGTCCGGCCCGCAACGCAGCCCGCGCCCCGCGAGAACGCCGCCGACGTAGAGGTCCCACGTCCCGGCGGCGCAGTCAAGGCGCATCGTCACGCGCTGCCAGTCGTCAAGTGCAGCGCGGACGCGCGCGTTCGTCACGAACGTCCCGCCGTCGCACATGACGACCCGCCCCTGCGGATCGAACAGGTACGCGCCAAGGAAATCGCGCCCGACTTCAGTCGGCGTCACGCGGGCCTTCGCGACCTGCCAGATGTCCACCCAGACGGCCTCGTCCGCGTCCACGCCCGAAAACTCGCGTCCGAGGACGACGCGGTCTTCCTCGCTCTCGTTCAGGACCCGCAGGGCGGCCGCGCCCGTTCGGACGGCGCTCCCCTGCACGACGGCGGCGGACGGCCCGCTGACCGTCCATCCGTTCTGCCCCGCGAGCGCGCCGGGGACGACGGCCGGGGCCTCGAAGGACTCCTCGAACGCCGTCTCGTCCGAGCCGCCGGCGGCAAGCGGGTCCGTGCCGTCCCGGAGCTCATCGGCGTCCGACACGCCGTCGCCGTCCGTGTCGGGCGTGCGCGGGTCCGTGCCGTAGAACCTGACTTCCGCCGCGTCGGAAAGCCCGTCGCCGTCCGAGTCCGCCAAGAGCGGGTTCGTCCGGCGACGAAACTCCTCGAGGTCGGTAAGCCCGTCGCCGTCCGAGTCGCCCGTCCCGTCGCGCGCGAGCGTGCCGAAGCGGCGCATCTCCCACTCGTCCGGCAGCTCGTCGCCGTCGGACGAGAGCCCGAACGGACGCCTCTCCGAGATCGCGACGTCGTCCAGCGTCGTCTCGCCGTCGCCGACGACGCCGAGTCCGCTGAACGCGACGGCGCCGTCTCCCATCCGAAGGCCCGACCCCGCGAGGATTCCGTCGACGTAGAGGTCCCACGTCCGATTCGGATAGTCGAGCCGGAGCGTTGCGCGTGCCCACGACCCGAGACGGACGCCGCGCACGGCGTTCGTCCGCCAGGCGTCGCCGTCTCGCATCAGCACCGCGCCGTCCGGCGAGAAGCAGTAGCCTCCCGCGAAGTCGGCCGGCACCGCGAGCGCGTCGGGCTGCGCCGCCTGCGCGAGCTGCCAGACGTCCGCCCACACGACGCGATCCGCGTTCGTGACGGCGCGTTCGACGAAGGCGGGACAGTCTTCGCCGTCCATGTCCGTTTCGCCGGAGAGCGTCAGGGCGGCCCGGCCGGCGTGAGCCGTCCTCGTCTGCACGACCGCCGCGCCTGGGTCCGTCGCACGCCAGCCGCGCTGCCCGTGCAGCGGGCCCGCAACGACCTCCGGCGTCTCGAACGTCTCGACGAACCGGGAATCGCCGATCCCCTCGTCCCGGAGCGGGTCAAGCCCCCAGGCGACCTCCAGGCCGTCGCGGACGCCGTCGCCGTCCGTGTCCGCGAGAATCGGCGACGTGCCGTAGGCGCATCGCTCGACGGCGTCGGGGATCCCGTCGCCGTCCGAGTCGCGCGTCGCGTCGACGGCAAGATAGAATGCGGCGCGGACGTCGCCGGACGGAAGCGCGTCAGTCCACGCGGGGCTTTCGTCGCCGTCACCCGGAAAGCGGACGAGATGCGCCCA
>CAVCXQ010000201.1:0-2829 GCA_963606275.1 uncultured Muribaculaceae bacterium
GGACCGCGCCGACTTCTGACGCGGTGTAGGTCGGCTTGCTCTCCGCTTTCGCCCAGTCGGGGACGGTCGGGTCGGTTTCGGAGTAGGAGGTGATATAGCCCTTGTCGTTCGTGAGTTCGCTGACCTTCGAGGGGATCGTCGGCGTTCCCGTCAGGTCGCCATACTTGCCGCTCGTCGCAACCGTCGCGAGGTCGGCGGACTTCGCGTAGGTATTGTTCGCCTTGACGTCCGTCAGGATGTTCGCCGAACCCGCCGAAGAAAGGTCGAGCGTCGTAAGGTTCCACAGGTTTCCGACCTGGTTCGCGAACATCAGCTGTCCGTCCTCGTTCAGCGGGTAGACTGCTCCGACGGTCAGTTCTTTCATCGTCAGGGATGTATCGTCCGTGATTTTCGGCTGATAGGCGTCGAGGGACTGGTGTTCGGTGAGGTAGCCCTTCGCTTCGATTTCGGACTTGGAGTAGGCCCCGACCTGCGCCGCCGTGACCTTGTGGGGGTTGGAGGTGTCGTTGGTGTGCGACGCGAGGGACGAGAGCGGCGCGAGCGACGAGAGCGCGGTGGCGTCGGCTTTCGCCGCGACGGCGGTTTCGAGTTTGTTAGACACCGCCGTGGTGTAGTCCGTGGCGGTCGCCTCGGCGGACTTCGCCCGCGTCACCTCGGCGGAGAGCGCGGTCTGCGTCGCCGCCGCGTACGCCTTGTTCGAGACGTTCGCGTAGTCACCAGGCGTGGCCTTCGAGAGGTCGTCCGTCGTCGCGAGGCCGTCGAACGTCACGTTCGTCACCACCGGCGCGTCCGAGTAGATGTCTTCGAGTTTCGCCGAGCTGACCGTCGCCGCGATCAGCGCGGCCGCGAATGTGATGATGCCCATGCCTTATTCCTCCGTTCCCTTCGCCGCGCTCTTGAACGCCGCGAGGATTGCGTTGACCTTGTTCTTGATGTCGGGCAAAAGGTAGCGGTCGCCGATCGCCTCGATGCCCGAGACGTCCGGCTTGCCCGAGACGTCGTTCCACCGGACGTCCGCCTGCGGGGCGGCCGTGCCGGCCTTGGCGAGCGTCCGCCCGCCGGGGTAGTATTGCCCCTGCTCCGTCCTGACGTCAGACATTTTGCGCCTCCCCTCCCTGTTCCGGCATCGCGCCGACGCCCTGGACTCCCGTGCGCCCGATCTCGGCGTTCTCGCCGTATTGCGTGTCCTGCTGGCGCAGGGCCTCGATCCACCGCGCCATCATCTCGCGGCTCGTCGGCGACATCTCCGCGATGGCGTCCGGATTCTCCTGCTGGAGCTGCTCCCACCAGCCGAGCCGCGCGGCGTAGTTCCAGCCGCCGTCCGTGTTCATCTGCGGCATGACGCCCGCCTTGATCTTCACGAAGTTCGACTGCTCGTCGCTCAGGTCGTCAGCCGTCAGCTGCTCGCTGGACTTCAGCGAGCGCTTGGAGACCTCCGGGAAGAGCGCGAAGAGCGCGTGGCGCATGACGGGCGCGGTGTCGATCTCGCCGCGCTTGTCCATGCCGATGATCTGCGAGAAGGTCGTGAGCTTCTTCATGAGCTTCTCGTCGTCGAGGTTGTCGGGGTCGAGCGTGAGCTTGAGGCCGAAGCGGCCCGTCACGTCCTCGCGCTTCAGGCCGCGCACGTCGCCGTCGTCCGTCACGCCGGCGAGGAGCTCGTCGCTCGCGCAGTCCTGCGCCGTCTCGACCATCAGCACGAACAGGTCGCGGACCTGCCGCAGGAAGTCGGCGACGAACGCCTTGGTGCGTCCGGAGACGTCCGTCTCGCCGTTGGAGACGCCGAGGTAGTCGAGCAGGGCGTCGCGGATCTCCTTCGCCCGGTCCTTCGCCGTGGCGGGGAACTGCGGCGGGGTCATGAAGCGCACGTCGTCCGCCGTGCCGACGGGGATTCGCCCGAACGGCTGGATGACGGCGTTGCGGGCCTGCGTGCCCTTGGTGACGGTCGGGGGCAGCGAGCCGATGATGGCGTTGTCGTTCGAGCGGTCGGAGAGCGTCTTGACGATGCCCTGGTCGGCCGAGCAGATCTCGGCGAGCCCGCGCCCGGCCAGAAGGCGCGTCGAGACGACCTCGCGCCGGAAGAGGACGGCGTTCCACTTGCCGCGCCGCGTCGAGAGGGCGCGGCGTCCGAACGCGCTGCCGTCCGCGTGCGAGAGGACGCAGACGCGCCGCACGGTCTCGCCCGCGTCGTTCGTCTCGGCGGTGTAGCACCAGCAGATGTTGAAGAGGTCCTTGTAGTCCTCGCACGACTGCGCGTCCACCGCCCGCGAGTTGTAGAAGTCCGCGCCGGGATGTTGCAGGGTCTCCTCGACCCACGCCGCGTCCCAGCCGTCCGTCTCGACGCGCTCGAGGAGCTGCTCCTTCGTGAGCCATTCGCTCCTGAACCACGGCGAGGCGTAGTCGAAGCTGCGGCACTCGACGGGGATGCAGAAGTTGTCGCCGTAGCGCAGCGCGGTGAGGCGGATGCCCTCGTCGGCCTCTCCCCGCGCCAGGTATTCCACGCGGCCGTCCCCCTCGCCGAGGGCGCGGACGACCTTCCTCGCGTCGGCCTGGCGGACGCCCTTGGACGCGACGAGGAACGATTCGAGCGCGGCGGTGTCCGCCCTCTCGCCGTCGGGCGGCTGGATGGCGGCCCAGGCGGCGTTGGTCGCGTCGATCTCGCTCATCTCGCCGGTCGCGGACATCGCGGCGGCGAACTCGCCGACGACCGTCTCGGCGTCCGTCTCGGCGGGGCGCAGCGAACAGGTGCGCCGCCAGTCCACGGCGAGCGCGGCGACCGCCGGGGAGTCCACGAGGAAATAGTGCATCATCGCCCTGATCTGCCCCCAGCCC
>CAVCXQ010000202.1:0-2827 GCA_963606275.1 uncultured Muribaculaceae bacterium
AACCGATGACGACGAACGCTGAAAGCCTGTTCCCGCCGAAGGCGGCGGCGAAGCCGAAGATCTACGCCTACTCCGACACGCATCCGCAGTTCGCGGGAATGCTGAAGGTCGGCTACACCGACCGGACGATGGAGGCGCGCATGGCCGAGCACTATCCGACGAAGATGCCGGGCGACGCGCCGCCGTACCGCGTCGAGCTCGTCGAGTCGGCGATGCGTCCGGACGGCTCGTGCTTCCTTGACCACGACGTCCACCGGGTTCTCGATGCGCGGGGGTTCGTCCGCGCGGGCGGCGAGTGGTATCGCTGCGGCGTCGAGGACGTGCGCGCGGCGGTGGTCGCGCTTCGGTGCGGCGAGGGGCTTTCGCCGGCGCGGACGCTCGACTTCGCGATGCGTCCCGAGCAGGCGCGCGCCGTCGAGAAGACCGCCGCGTTCTTCCGTCGCTCGGAGAGGAAGGACCCCGGGCGGCGTCCGCGCTTCCTCTGGAACGCGAAGATGCGCTTCGGCAAGACGTTCGCGGCCTACCAGCTCGCGAAGCGGCTCGCGGCGAAGCGCGTGCTGATCCTCACCTTCAAGCCGGCGGTCGAGTCCGCCTGGCGCGACGACCTCCTGCGGCACGTCGACTTCGACGGCTGGCAGTTCGTCTCGAACAAGAACGCGGAGGACGGGCGCCTCGGCATCGACGCGCAATACGACCGGGCGGACAAGGCGCGGCCGATCGTGTGCTTCGGCTCGTTCCAGGACCTGCTCGGGCGGAGCGAGGCGGGCGGCATCAAGGCGAAGAACGAGTTCATCCACCTCGAGGACTGGGACCTCGTCGTCTTCGACGAGTACCACTTCGGGGCGTGGCGCGACACGGCGGCGAAGCTGTTCCGGAAGGACGCCGACGACGAGGAGGCGCAGGTCGACTTCGACGCGGAGGCCTACCAGCGCGAGGAGGCCGGCAACGCGCTCGACGAGAGCTTCGTCGAGATCGACGCGAAGCGCTACCTCTACCTCTCCGGCACGCCGTTCCGCGCGATCAACTCCGGCGAGTTCATCGAGGACCAGATCTTCAACTGGACCTACTCCGACGAGCAGGCGGCGAAGCGCGACTGGGCGGACGGCGACGGGCCGAACCCCTACGCCGCGCTGCCGCAGATGGTGATGCTCACGTACCGGCTGCCGGACTCGATCCGCCAGGTCGCCGTGGACACGCAGTTCAACGAGTTCGACCTCAACGTCTTCTTCAAGGCGGAGGGCGAGGGGGCGGACGCGCGCTTCGCCTACGAGGACGAGGTGCAGAAGTGGCTCGACCTCATCCGCGGCAGCTACCTGCCCGGCAGCGTCGAGAGCCTGAAGCTCGGCGCGGAGGCGCGTCCGCCGATGCCGTTCTCGGACGCGCGGCTCCTGGACGCGCTCGCGCACACGCTGTGGTTCCTGCCGAGCGTCGCGGCGTGCGAGGCGATGGCGAACCTGCTGGCGCGTCCGCACAACCGCAAGCCGAACGCCTACGGCGGCTACGAGGTCGTCGTCGCGGCGGGCCCGCGGGCGGGGATCGGGCTGGACGCGCTCGCGCCCGTGCGGCGGGCGATGGGCGACCCGCTCCGCACGCGGACGATCACGCTCTCGTGCGGCAAGCTGACGACGGGCGTGACGGTGCGGCCGTGGACGGGCGTGTTCATGCTGCGCAACCTGAAGAGCCCCGAGACCTACTTCCAGACGGCGTTCCGCGTGCAGAGCCCGTGGACGGTCGCGGACGAGAACGGGGACGCGGTCGTCCTCAAGCGGACGTGCTACGTGTTCGACTTCTCGCTCGACCGGGCGCTGCGGCAGATCGCCGACTACAGCTGCCGGCTGAACGTCGAGGAGTCGAACCCGGAGAAGAAGGTCGGCGACTTCATCAACTTCCTGCCCGTGCTGGCCTACGACGGCAGCACGATGCAGCAGGTGGACGCGCAGGAGATCCTCGACATCGCGATGTCGGGCACGTCGGCGACGCTGCTCGCCAAGCGCTGGGAGTCGGCCCTGCTCGTGAACGTCGACAACCGGACGCTCGAGGCCCTGCTCGCCAGCCCGGAGGCGATGCGCGCCCTCGAGTCGATCGAGGGCTTCCGATCGCTCAACAAGGACATCGCGACGGTCATCAGCAACTCGAAGGAGATCAAGAAGGCGAAGGCCGAGGACGCGAAGCCGACGAAGAAGGAGGCCAAGGCGCTGACGGAGAAAGAACGGGAGATGAAGTCCAAGCGCAAGGAGATCCAGGAGAAGCTCATCAAGTTCGCGACGCGCGTGCCGATCTTCATGTATCTCTCGGACTACCGCGAGCGGAGCCTGAAGGACGTCGTCTCGCAGCTGGAGCCGGGGCTGTTCAAGGCGGTGACGGGGCTGGACGTGAAGGACTTCGAGCTTCTGGTGTCGCTCAACGTCTTCAACGGGCCGCTCATGAACGACGCGGTGTTCAAGTTCAAGCGCTACGAGGACGGCAGCCTCTCCTACACGGGCATCGACCCGCACGCGGCGGACGAGACGGTCGGCGGCTGGGACACGGCGATGGACAGCGAGGCGTTCGCCGCGCTCTACCGCGGCCAGCAGGAGTCGATGGCGAATGCGGAGGGGGAGGAAGAGGAAGACCTCGTCGCGATGCCGGGCAGCGCCGTCAGGCTGCCGCGCGCGGCCCTTGGGGCGGGCACGGAGGACATCGCGCTGCAGGCGGGGGAGGTCGTCGAGTCGGTGAACCGGCGGACGGGCGAGAGGCGGCGCGGCGTCGTGCAGCGCATCCTGAAGGGCTACATCCACGTCGCGTTCGACGACGCACCCGGGGCTCCGCGCCGCTTCCAGTATCCGCA
>CAVCXQ010000203.1:0-2791 GCA_963606275.1 uncultured Muribaculaceae bacterium
GTCGCGTTCAGGCGGCCTCTCGCCTTTGCGACTTATTCAGCTTTTGGAATCTCTGGCGGCATGTCAGTCCTCCTTCCAGCTGACGTAGCGAACCTTGCCGTCCTTCGCGTAGCACTCGCATTCGACGACGTGCGACATCCCCATCGACTCCGTGCGTATCGTCATCCGGAACAGCGTCGACTCCTCCGGCTTGAACCGAAGATACTGCTGCGCCTCCGAGCCGATGTCCAGGTCCGCCGCGTCGGACACCCTCTGCACGAGGTCTTGCCAGTCCTTGTACGGCCACCAGTCCCGCGTGTCGTCCACGTCGTCCCGGTTCTCCGGCATCACCCGCCGCGTCTCGACGATCGCCCGCGCCAGCTCCTCGGCGTCCGCCATGTCGTCGGCGTCCGCCGAGTCCGTCTCGACGACCCCAGGCACCGTCAGGAGCTGCTCGGCCGTGCACGAGTTGACGTTGATCTTGCCGTCGCCCGTCGCCGAGAACACGCCGACGACGCCGCGAAAGCGCGGGTTCTCCTCCGACTCCTCCTCGTCTGGACGGAGCAAGCCTCCCGTCAGCACCGCCGGGAAGTCGCGGAAGCCGCGCACCATCGCAAGCTCCTTGACGTCCGGGATTGGTCCGTCCCTCGGCACGAGGAATCCTTCGCGGACGGCCTCCCGCTCGTCCTGGCTGCGAGCCTCGGAGAGAAGTCGCTCGTTCAGCTCGTCGTAGAAAACCTTCTCCGCGCCGTCGTCCCCCTCGGAGCGAAAGCCGGACGACGAGTCGGTCAGCGGACCATTGGAGACGAGGCTGTTATCGTCGCGCCAGTCTTGCCACGACGCGATCAGCAGGTTCATGAGGTTGTGGCGCTTGGTGCTGCGCCCGTCCGGCTCCGGGGCATCGACCTCGAGGTCTTCCGGGACGCCCGACGCCCGCAGGATGAGCCGCCAGCGCAGCGCGTAGTTCTCGTCGCCGCCTTCGCCGTCATAGAGCCGGTTGACGTTGATTCCGCTGCTGTCGCCGGTGCTGGCGGTCTCGATCTCGATGGTGACGACTCCTGCCTCTTCGTCTTCCTCGTCCAGGAGCAGCGGGCCGACGGTGCACTTCGAGTCGTCCTTCAAGGCGCGCTTCTCCCGCCAGAAGCGGTCTTCCTCGTCGAGGTCCTTCTCGTTCTCGCCGACGGAGAACGACTTCGCGTCCTGGTAGCCGAGGACGATCGCCTCGCCTATGATCCTCCCAGGCTCGACGAGGCGGCGGACGCGGTTGCGCTCTCGCACGAACAGGTTGACGCCCGCCTGCTGGTGCGCCTCGAACGCGAACGAGAACACCATCACCGAAAGCGCGGCGATGATCCAGAGCGCCACGATCAACGCGCTGCCACGCCTCATTTCGCCCCCCCCTTCTTCCCGCCGGAACCGCCCTTCCCGTCCGCCGCGTCGTCCGGCGTGACCGCGCCGTCCAGCGACTGCTCGTGGAGCGGGATGCGGACGATGCGCACGATCGGGGCGCGGTCGCGGCGCGACCGGAACGTATCGTCCGCCTTCTCGACGAAGAACGTCAGCTCGACCTTGTATGGCAGGGAGTTGGACGACGCGAACTCGTCCTCGAAGTCGCGCTTCTCCAGCTTCGCCTCGCCCTTGGCGCCGGAGCCGGACGCCTCGTCCGCCGTCGCCAGCACGCGGCAGTTGAAGCCGGTCACGCCGTCCGCCACCAGCAGCGGCTGGTAGAGGTCGGCGTTGGCGAAGGTGTAGTCCGCCCCGTCGGAGCCGTCCTTCGGCACGAGCGCGGCGTCGCGGCACAGCCGCGCGTATAGCCCCGTCCTCTGGATCGGCTGCGCGTAGCCGTCCTCGCCCTCCTCCAGCACCATCACCTGGACGCGGTGCACGGTGTCCGCCAGCTCGCTCCGGTTGCCGACGATCGCCGGCCCGGTCTTCGTCCAGGAGATGACGTCGGAGCGGTCGGGACGCGATCCGTCGCCGCGGTTCTCCAGCACGAAGCCGTAGTCCGCGCTCTGCGACCCGGAGCGCGGATAGTAGGCGGAGCGAAGCCCGGAGATCACCTGCTCCAGCGCGTAGTCCGCCCGCTGCGTCTTGTCGAGGTAGTCCGCCGACACCTGCCAGCCGCGCGAGACGGACTGGAAGGTCAGCGCGCTGAGCGCGGTGACGACGCCGGCGAGCATCGTCGCCAGCAGCAGTTCCACGAGCGTGAAACCGCTCCGCCCCGGACTACGACGACGGCTTGCGCCAGAGCGTGACATAGCTCTCCTCCTGCCTCTTGCCGCGGCCCTGCCCGCGCTCGCCCCACACGACGGTAATGCGGACGCGCCGCAGCCCGTTCATGCGCTTCTCCTCGTCGTCAGACGGACTCCTGTCGAGGTTCTCGCGCCGCCAGGTGAAGCCGCGCAGCTTGTCCTCCTGCTCGCTCGTCAGCCGCTCCTCGGACACCAGCGACCACAGCTCCGTCGCCCGCGTCTCGCGCACGTCGAGGTCGGCCTCGTCGGTGACGGACTCCAGCGGATACGCCATCTCGCCGAGGTCCATGACCTCCTGGGCGGTCTCGGTCTCGGTCTGCGCGAGCATCATCTTCTGCGACTGCGCCATCGACATGAGGATGCCGGTCAGCCCGAAGCCGAGGATTATGGCGGCGAGCAGCACCTCCAGGAGCGTGAAGCCCCCGCGTCCGCCGCGTCCGCGCCTGCCGTTGTCGTCCATGTGCGCGATTATACCATATCGTGCGGCGTCCCGCGCCCGCCGGCCAACGTCCCTGCGTAATGGGAGTCGGTTGCGAATCTTCTGTTTGCCTTCCGTCGCG
>CAVCXQ010000204.1:0-2771 GCA_963606275.1 uncultured Muribaculaceae bacterium
CATCGCGACGCCGATCATGTACTGGTGGTACAAGGGCAAGCGCCCGGCGTTCGACTCCGAAGAGAAGAAGTAGCCGCTTGGAGGCCTGCGGTTGGACCGCGTCGCCTACATAGTCCGGCGTCTCATACTGGTGGTCCCGACGTTCGTCGGGATCACCGTTGTCTGTTTCGCCCTGACGCGCTTCCTGCCGGGCGGACCGGTGGAGATGCGCCTCATGCGCATGAAGGGGATGTCCGCGCAGGGCGGCGGCGCCGCCGCGCCCGCCGCCGCGCCGTCCGCCGGGGCTGGCGCCGTCACCGAGGAATACCGCCGCCAGCTCGAGGCGCAGTTCGGCTTCGACAAGCCTCTCGCAGTCCAGTACTGGGACTGGCTCGTCGTCCACCGCATGGGCCTGACGCTTCCGAGCTACGACTACCCCGACAAGACGGCGTGGGAGCTCATCCGCTCGCGCCTTCCGGTGTCGCTCTGGTTCGGCGCGGCGGCGTTCTTCCTCACCTACCTCGTCTGCGTGCCGCTCGGCATCGCCAAGGCGCTAAGACACCGCCAGGCGTTCGACGCGCTCTCGTCGCTCGTCGTCTTCGTCGCCTACGCCATCCCGTCCTTCGCGCTCGCGATGCTGATGAAGACGCTCTTCTGCGGCACCGTGGACGGACTCTGGGACGTGTTCCCGCTCGGCGGACTCGCGAGCGACTTCGACGCCGAGCCGTCTCTCCTCGCGCGCCTCGCCGACCGCGCCTGGCACATGGCCCTGCCAGTCGCCTGCTACGTCGCCGGTTCGTTCGCGATGCTCACGCTCCTCATGAAGAACTCGCTCCTCGACCAGATCTCCGCCGACTACGTGCGCACGGTGATCGCGAAGGGGGCGACGCGGACGCGCGCGATCTGGCTGCACGCGCTGCGCAACGCGCTCATCCCGGTGGCCACCGGCTTCGGGCCGATGATCTCGCTGCTCTTCGCCGGCTCGATCATCGTCGAGACCGTTTTCGAGATCCCCGGCATGGGGCGGCTCTCGTGGGACGCGCTGGTGGGTCGCGACTACGCGGTGTTCCTCGCGCTGCTGTCGCTGACGGCGAGCTTCCAGCTCGTCGGCAACCTGCTGAGCGACGTCCTCTACATGCTCATCGACCCGCGCATCGACTTCGCGAGAAAGTAGCGACAGACGCAAGGAGGCTGGAATGGACTGCAAGGTGATGGGAATCGTCAACGTCACGCCGGACTCGTTCTCCGACGGAGGCAAGTTCTTCACTCCGGAGGAGGCGATGCGCCGCGCCGCCAACCTCGTGGAGGAGGGCGCGGACATCCTGGACTTCGGCGGCGAGTCGACCCGCCCCGGCGCGACCCCGCTCACCTGGGACGAGGAGTGGGCGCGGCTGGAGCCGGTGCTGGAAGAGGTCGGGAGACGCAAGCGCGAAGGAAGGGGGAAGGATGGAGAACGATGGAATCGCGTCCTGGTCTCCGTCGACACCTACCATCCCGAGACCGCCGAGCGGGCGGTCGCGGCCGGCGCGACGATCGTCAACTGCGTCTATTCCGCCCCTGTTCCGGAGATGGTTCGCATCGTCGAGGCGCACCCCGGCGTGGAGCTCGTCCTGCCGGCGCGGAGCGCGGCGGACGTCGCGCCCTACGAAAGGCTTCTGCCGCGGCTCTATCTCGACCCGATGGTCGGGTTCGGCACGACGCGGGAGGAGGACCTGGCGCTCCTGCGCGGCGTCGCCGGGCTGGCGAAGCTCGGACGCGTCCTCGTCGGCGCGAGCCGCAAGCGCATCGTAAAGAAACTGACCGGCGCGAAGGCTCCGGGCAAGGACCTCGCGGGCAACCTGGCGATCGCGATCTGGGCGGCGGAGAGCGGCGCGTCGGCCGTGCGCGTCCACGACGTGCGCGAGACCGTCCAGGCCCTGAAGGTCTTCGGCGCGCTGGCGCGTCCCTGACGCCCCACCGCCCGTTACGCGGGGCAGAGAGCGTCGGTCGCGGCAATGCGGCGCAGAAGCGCCCTTCTGCGGCATCCGAAGTTCATCGTCGAGAGCCATAATCGTCATCCCTCCGCGTAAACCGGCTAGGCGACGGCTGCCGGGCGCCTTATGGTCCGGCGGGGGGGCGGCGGCGGCGGAACGGGTTCCAGCCGAGGATCTCCAGGCCGACGAGCGAGATGGCCGTGGCCGCGACCGCGACGGCCGTCATCCCGCTGGCGACCGCCATCCCGATGCCCGCCGCGACCCAGACCCCGGCCGCCGTCGTAAGCCCGTGGACGGAATGCCGCTCGACGATGATCGCGCCGGCGCCGATGAAGCCGATCCCGCTGACGACCTGCGCCGCCACGCGGGACGGGTCGCCGACTCCGTCGAACCCGTATCGCGAGACGATCAGCAGCAGCGCCGAGCCGACCGCCACCAGGATGTGCGTCCGCACCCCCGCCGTCTTGGCGCGGTACTCCCGCTCCGCTCCGATAAGCCCGCCGAGCACCCCGGCGAGCACCAGCCGCGCCACCAGGGTCCAAGTCCCCGGCGTCTGCGACATCGCTATGGCTTCCGCAGTCTGCATGTCGTTCCTTCCTCCCTTCGTCGCGGCGCATTATACCAAATCCACGCCGCCGCGCGCGGACAGGCGCACTAGCGGAGTAATGGGTTTGTCGGTTGCGAATCTTCTGTTTGCGTTCCGTTGCTTCTCTCCCTGTCGCTTGCCGACGTGCGGCGCGTTTCGGGGCAACGGTGCTCCCGCTCCCGGGCGGGCGACTTGGGCGTCCTGCGGCCGTGCGGATCTTTCGTCTCACACGG
>CAVCXQ010000205.1:0-2768 GCA_963606275.1 uncultured Muribaculaceae bacterium
GGACGTCGCGCCCTACCCACCACGCACCGGGCACTAGGCACTAAGCACTAGGCACACCCTCTCCGTGCATCCGTGGCTTCGTGTGAGATACATTGTCGCCCGCGCAGCAGGACGCCCAAGTCGCCCGCCCGGAGGCGCAGCGCCGTCCGTCGGTCGGCATGGCCGCAGTTTTGGTATACTTCTCCGCTGGAGAGGATGAAAGGTCGATTGCAGATGAAGAGATCGTTCGTTGGCGCGGTTGTTCTGTCGCTGTGCGCCGTCCATGCCGCCGTCGCGGCGGACGCCGTCCCGTCCGCCTCCATGGGCCGCTGGCGTCCCGGCGGCTGCCGCGTCGTCAGGGGCTCCGGGGCGAACGACGTCATGACGTTCGCCGAGGCGGAGAGCGTGTGGCCGAAGGGGATGGAGCGGACGATGAACGCCTTCGTCGAGTTCCGGGCCTCGTTCGACGCGCCGACGGACTGCACGTCGGCGATCCTGCGGATCGCGGCCTACAGCGCCTACCGGATCACGCTGAACGGGCGGACGATGCCGGTCGGCTACGGCCCGGCGCGCGGCCCGAAGGGGTGGTTCCGCGCCGACGAGTGGGACTTGCGGCGCTTCCTTCGCCCGGGGCGCAACGAGGTTCTGGTCGAGGTCTCCGCCTACAACGTGCCGAACTACTATCTGATGGACCAGCCGCCGTTCCTGAAGGCGGAGGTCGTGTGCGGCGGCAGGGTGGTCGCGGCGACGAAGGCGTCCGGCGGCGCGTTCGCGGCGGTCGAGGGCCCGCGGACGCGCAAGACGCCGCGCTACTCGTTCCAGCGCGGGTTCTCCGAGGCGTGGCGGCTGCCGGCGGCGAAGGGGCGTCCGCCGCTCGCGCTCGCGCCGGCGCCGGAGCCCGCGCTCCTGCCGCGCCGTGCGCCGTATCCGGAGTTCGAGCTCGACGCGGGTCTTGTTCCTGTCTCGTTCGGCGGCTTCAGCGTCGACGACAAGAAGGATGTGTTCGTCGACCGCGCGCTCGCGCTGCCGGGCAAGGGCGGGACTTTCCGCGGCTACGCGCTGGACGAGCTGGAGGAGAACGCCACCTTCCTCGCGCAGCGCGTCGTCGTGTCCGGGCTGCGCCCGGCGTCGAAGGCCGAGCGCCTGGCGCGGCGGTTTCCGCTCTCGGCGGGCGAGTGCGCCGTGTTCGCCAACGAGATCAACGACACCGGCTTCCCGTGGCTGCGCGTCGTCGTGTCCAGGCCAGGCCGCCTGATGATGCAGTTCGACGAGGTGCTGTCCGACGACGGCGTGGTGCGCGGCGTGGCGCGGACGCGCGACTGCAACGCGGTGGTCTGGGAGTTCTCGGAGCCGGGCCCCTACGAGGTGATGACGTTCGAGCCATACACGCTGCGCTACCTCGAGCTGGACGTCCTCTCCGGCGAGATGGAGTTCGAGCCGCCGCGCTTCGTCAGCTACAAGAGCCCGGCGGCGAAGGGCGCGGCTTTCCGGTCGAGCGACCAGGCGCTGGTCAGGATCTTCGACGCGGCTCGCGAGACCTTCAGCCAGAACGCCGTGGACGTGTTCACCGACTGCCCCGGGCGCGAGCGCGCCGGATGGAACTGCGACGCCTACTTCACCGGCGCGGCGGCGATGCTCCTCACCGGCAGCGGCGACCTCGAGCGGCTGTTCCTGGAGAACTTCGCGTATCCGGAGACGTTCGACGCGCTGCCGGATGGCATGCTGCCGATGTGCTATCCGTCCGACCACCCGAACGGCTCGTTCATCCCCAACTGGGCGCTGTGGTTCACCCTGGAGGTCGAGGAATACTTGAAGCGCACCGGCGACCGCGAGACCGTCGGGATGCTGAGGCCGAGGCTGGAGAAAATGGTGGAGTGTCTCTGGCGGTTCCGCAACTCCGACGGGCTCCTGGAGAGGCTGCCGAGCTGGGTGTTCGTCGAGCACAGCCACGCCGGCGACCTCGTGCAGGACGTGAGCTATCCGTCGAACATGACCTGGGCGGACGCCCTCGACGCGATGGCGCGGCTCTACGGACGCAAGGACCTGGCGGAGGAGGCGGCGAGGGTCCGCGAGACGATCCGCCGCCAGAGCTGGACGGGCGAGTGGTTCTGCGACAACGCCGTTCGCCAGGCGGACGGCTCGCTGAAGCTCTCCGGCGAGTGCACCGAGACGTGCCAGTACTACGCATTCTTCCACCGGGTGGCGACGCCGGAGACGCACCCGCGGCTCTGGCGGACGCTTCTGACGGAGTTCGGCCCGTCGCGCTTCGACCCGAAGGACAGGAAGAGGCTGCTGAAACATCCGGAGATCTGGCCGTCCAACGCGTTCATCGGCAACTTCCTGCGGCTTAAGCTGCTGGAGCGCGAGGGGCGCGGCCGGCAGATCCTCGACGAGACCAAGGGCTACTTCCTCTACATGGCCGACCGCACGGGGACGCTGTGGGAGAACGACACGACGTGCGCGAGCTGCAACCACGGCTTCGCGTCCTACGTGGCGGCGCTGCTGACGCGCTGCGTGCTCGGGCTCGACGTCGACCACCTGGCGAAGACGGTCTCGGCGCGCGACGCCGACGTCGACCTGGAGAGCTGCGGGGCGACCCTGCCGGTGGAGGGCGGCGAGGTGTCCTACGACTTCAGCCGGAGGCCGGACGGCGGGAGGACGCATTCGGTCTCCGCCCCGCCGGGCTGGCGGATCGTGCGCGAATGGGAGAAGGGCGGAACGGCCGCAGAGACGAAGGAGGCCGGCAAATGAAGCGCTTTGCCGCCGCGTCCGCCGCGCTTCTCCTCTGC
>CAVCXQ010000206.1:0-2741 GCA_963606275.1 uncultured Muribaculaceae bacterium
GGATGACCTCGGCCTGGACGGGGTCGGCGACGCCGACGATCTCGAGCTGGTCGGGGTGGGCGGTCGCGTATTCGGCGTAGGCGCGGCCGCGGTAGCCGGCGCCGAGGATGATTGCCTTGAGCATGTGCGTTCCCTTCGTGGTTGTGCAGTCCTGAAGATGCTTTCGCGTATTATACCAAATCGTCCGCCGCCGGCGCGCCGGGCGACCAACGGCGACGCGGGGACTTCGCGGCGGCGATATGCTATAATAGCGCGCATGAAGACATACGCCGTGATACCGAGCCGCTTCGGCTCGAGCCGCTTCCCCGGCAAGCCGCTCGCCGTCATCGCCGGCAAGCCGCTGATCGCGTGGGTGGTCGAGGCCGTCTCGCGCGCGAAGGGCATGGACGGCGTCCTCGTCGCCACCGACGACGAGCGCATCGTCGCCGCCGTCGAGAGATGCGGCGGCGTCGCCGTCATGACCCCCAGCGACCTGCCGAGCGGCACCGACCGCATCGCCTGCGCCGCGCGGAAGTTCCTCGGCGGCGACTTCGCCGACGACGACGTGCTGGTCAACGTCCAGGGCGACGAGCCCCTCGTCGACCCGCGCCTCGTCGAGGAGCTCGCCGCGCGCCTCCGCGACGACGGCCGCTGGTCGATGGCCACCGCCGTCTCGCCGATCCGCAGCGCGGCGGACTTCGCCGCCAGGTCGGTCGTCAAGGTCGTCCTCGACCGCGACGGAGGAGCCCTCTACTTCTCGCGCTCGCCGATCCCCTGCTTCCGCGACGGAGAGCCGGAGATCTCCGGCGGGCCGGACGCGCTCTGCGTCCGCCACGTCGGCATCTACGCCTACCGCGGCGGATTCCTGAAGCGCTACGTCGCAGAGCCTCCGTGCGCCCTCGAGCGCGCCGAGAAGCTTGAGCAGCTCCGCGCCCTCTGGATGGGCGCGAGGATCGCCGTCGTCAGGACGGAGGACGCCGGCGTCGGAGTGGACACACCGGAGGACGCAGAACGTGTCGCCAGGATCCTCGAGTCCCGCGCCCGCTAGACGTCCGCTCCTCCGCGCCGCCGCCGCGCTCGCAGCCGCCGCGCTCGCAGCCGCCGGCTGCGCGTCGCGTCCGCCGGTCGACGTCAGCCCGAAGGGGTCCGCCGTCCGCATGACCGTCCGAGGCCCTCTCGTCGACGGCCGCCGCGTCGACGTCCGCGACGTCCCGGGAATCCTGGAGGACAGCGACGTGCCGTTCTCGCGCACGATCCACATCCGCGTGGACAAGGACGTCCGCGACCTCCGCCAGGCGCGCGCCCTCATGAACCACCTCGCGCGCGCCGGCTACCGCAGCTCGGTGCTCGTCACCGAGCGCCACTCGGAGGCCTTCGTGCCCAAGGACCAGAAACCAAGGAAACGCAAATGAAGAACGACTGCATATTCTGCGCCATCGCGGCGAACGAGATCCCCAGCTTCAAGGTCTACGAGGACGACCTCGTCGTCGCCTACCTCGACATCAGCCCGTTCACGAAGGGGCACACCCTCGTCATCCCGAAGGCCCATTCGCAGGGGCTGCTCGACACGCCGGACGAGACGCTCGCGGCGGTCGTCGCGCGGGTGAAGAAGGTCGCCGCGCACCTCACGGACGCCCTGCCGTGCGACGGATTCAACATTCTGCAGAACAACGGCGAGGCCGCCGGACAGACCGTCCGCCACGTCCACTTCCACATCGTGCCGCGCTACGGCAGGGAGCCGATCGCCTTCGAGAACCACAAGGGCGACATGGACGAGCTCAAGGCGCTCGCCGAGCGCGTCCGCCTGTGACCGACGCACACTGCCACGTCGGCGGCGGCGACCCATCCGTCCGAGAGCTCATTGTCGGACGCGACTTCGTCGGCGTCCATCCGTGGGCGTCATGTGCGCCGGACGCACGTCCGGCGTCCGAAGTGGCGGCGTGGCTGCGCGAACGGCTCTCGGCAGACCCGCGCCTCGGGGTCGGCGAGATCGGGCTCGACCGTCTGAGGGATCGGACGATTCAGACGCAGATGCGCGAGGTGTTCGAGGCGCAGCTCCGCGTCGCGCTAGAGTTCGGCCGCCCCGTCGTCCTCCACGGGGCCAAGTGCTGGGGAGAGGTTGTCAGGGAAATAATAATCGAATTATCGAATAATCGAATAATCGAATTGGCGAATTGGCGAATTGGCGAATTGAAGGAAGAAGAGTCTGCGCGTCACTTGCGTCCCTTAAGTCCTTTGAGTCCCTTCCTCTTCCACGGCTTTTCGCGCAGCGGGGGGCTGATCCCGGAGATCGTGAAGTTGAACGGCTATGTGTCCGTCGGCCCGGCGGTGCTGAACGACCACGCGGTGAACTACCGCGAGCTGGTGAAGGCGATTCCGCTGGAGCGTCTGCTGGTCGAGACCGACCGCGACCGCCCGCCGGATGAGCTGCTCAATCCGCAGACCGGCTTGCCGCTTTCGGTGCGCGACGTGCTGGCGAAGACGGCGGAGCTCCGGGGTCTGTCCCCGGCGGAGCTCGAGGCGGTCACGGACGCGAACGCGCTGCGGTTCTGCGCGCCGCTTCGCTGCGCCATCCTGCAGCCCGGCCGACGTGTCGCGACAAGACAGCCCAACTCCCGGTTTTAGCTAAAACCGGGAGTTTCGGGAATGGTGGAGCATGGCGTGAAAATGGTATAATACGCGCCTGTCGGGGGCGAAGCCGGAAAGTCCTGTGGAAACCAGGCACTGTCGCGCAGCCGTCAAAGCCGGAATGCGGCCCGCCC
>CAVCXQ010000207.1:0-2727 GCA_963606275.1 uncultured Muribaculaceae bacterium
GGGCAAGCATTCCTGCTCGTCATACACCCCAACTTTTTGGCGGCGCGTCAGGCGGCGCGTCAGGCGGACGGCGGGAGCGGCTGGAGGGCAAGGGCCGCCGCGTATTGCGAGAGCGGCGTGACCACGACGGCCACGCCCTCGCGGGCGGCGGCCTCCGCCATGTCCGGCGGCACCGGGCGTCCGTGGCAGATCACGATCACGCCGCAGCCGACGAGAGTGCAGACGGCGATGGTGTTCAGGTGGTTCTGCACGGTGACGAGGACGCAGCCGTCGCCGGCGTGGCCCATCACGTCCGAGAGCAGGTCGCCGACGTAGCAGCTCGTCGCCTCCGCCCCGTCGACTGGCACGGCGACAGTGCCGCCGACCTTCTCGCGTATCTCGTCCAGCGTCATCACGAGCCTCCTTTCCTCCATTCTCCGGCGAGGCGGACGCCAAGCGCCAGCGGCGCGGCGATCGCCGGCAGCGCGGCCAGCGCGGCCAGCGCGACGTAAGACCACGGAACCCGCCCTCCGCTGGAGAGCGCGTCGGACATGTAGTAGTTGCCGACGGCCGGCAGCATCGCGACGAAGGCGAGTCCGGCGACGGACGCCGCCGCGTTCGCCCGGAGGCGCACGGAGGCGGCGGCGGCAACTGCGGACATGAAGAGCGACGGGAACGCGAGCAGGACTGCGGCGGGCAGCAGACGCAGGAAGAGCCTCGGCGCGAGGAACGCCGCCGCGCCGCCGGCGAGGACTGCGAGCGCGAGCGCGACGGCGAATGCCGTGAGGACGAAGCGGAAGCGCGCCAGGCGGCTGAGCGCCGCGGCGACCGCGAGCGGCAGGACGATGACCGCGACGCCGGCGGCGAGCGCGGGGCCGAAGACGCGGACGAGAGCGCCGGTCTGCGCGGCGACCGCGCCGCCGACCGCCGCGCCCCACACGACGGGGAGCTGCGCCCCGAACACGGTCAGCGCGAACACGAGATACGCCGCCGCCGCGCCGGACGCCTTCGCCAGGAAGAACCCGCCTCGCGAGACCGGACGCGCCAGCGCCATCTCAAGCGTCCCCGACTCCGCCTCGCGGCGGAACGCCCGGATGGTGCAGAACGTCGCCAGGGCCCCGCCGCAGACGAAGAGCGCGGAAAGCCCGGCGTCGCGCGCCATGCGCGTCGGCTCGCCGAACTGGTGGTAGTGGACGGCCGGGGCGAACACCGTGACCGACAGCGCGGCGAGAGTCAGCAACAGCGACAACGGCTCGGAGAGGATCTCCAGAGCCGTCGCCTTCATGACCGCGATGTATCTCCTGGCCTTCAAGTCAGAAATACTGGATCGTCGTGTTCTGGTAGAGCAGCCACGCGAGCGCGCCGACGGCCGCGCAGGCCGCCATCTGCACGAGCGTCGAGAGCGTGACCGCCCAGGCCGGGCCGTCGTCCGAGACAGCCGCAGGCGCCGGATGCGGCATCGTCGCGGCGCTCGGGATGTCCGGGATGTCCGCGACATCGTCCGTCGCGCCGACTGCCGCGGCCGCCGGCGCGGCTTTGGCGATGGTCGTCGCCTCGCTCGGCTTCTTGATGCCGAACTTGCCGGTCGGGCGGACGACTCCGCCGGGGCGCGAGATGCGGAGGGTCTTGCGCTGGGTCATGGTGACCGCAGGAGACGGAGAAGCCGCCGGCGCGTCCGTCACCGTCGGCTCAGCCGCCGGGGCGGCGGCCGTCGGCGCGGTCGGCATCGGAGCGGGCGCAGCCGGCGCGGCGGCCTTCGCGGCCGGGGACGGCGCGATGTCGATCGGGCGCTTGATGCGGATCGTCTTCATCGGCGCGTGCTCGTCCTTGACCGGCGCGACGCCGATCGCGTCCGACAGCGCGATGCGCGCCGTCTTGTGCTTCGCGGACTCCTTCTGCGCCTCGGTCATCGCCGTGTCGGCGATGATGCCGGTCTTGTGCAGTATCGCCTGCTGCGGAATCTGCTGGGTGACGCCCTTGAGCTTCTGGGTGACGGACTTGAGCTGCTCCATCGCGCTCGGCGCGGCGGGAGCGGCGGGTGTCGCGGCGGGAGCCGCCGGCGGCGTGACCGGCTTCGGCAGCGGGGCGGACGCCGCCGCCTCGCCGGGCTTGCGGATCACCGGCTTCGGCGGCATCTTCAGGCCGGGGCGGAGCGCGTTGACGGTTGCGCCAGGCTTCGGCGGAAGCTTGAGGCCGGGGCGGAGCGCGTTGACGGTCGCGCCAGGCTTCGGCGGCAACTTCAGCCCCGGGCGGAGCGCGTTGACGGTCGCGCCAGGCTTCGGCGGAAGCTTCAGACCGGGGCGGAGCGCGGACGCCGTCGGCGACGCGGGCTTGCGCTCGATCGGGCTGAGCTTCAGCGTCTCAGAGCGCGGCGAGACAGGCTTCGCCAGCGGGTCTGCCTTAGGCGGCTCCGCCGCCACCGGCGTCATCTCGACTTCATCTGCCATGATTGCTCCTTTCCATCACGTCTCAAGTCTCTCAACTCAAATCTCAGATTTCAGTTCTTAGACTTCAGATTTCAGTTCTTAGATCTCAGATTTCAGATTTCAGATTTTAGATCTCAGACCGCCATCACCTCGGTCTCCTTGGCCTTCAGCTCCGCGTCGATCTTCGCGATGCCGTCGTCCGTGGCCTTCTGGATCTTCTCCAGCGCGGACTTGAGGTCGTCCTCGGAGATCTTCTTGTCCTTCTCGAGCTTCTTCGCGGCGTCGTTGGCGTCGCGGCGGACGTTGCGCATGGCGACCTTCT
>CAVCXQ010000208.1:0-2710 GCA_963606275.1 uncultured Muribaculaceae bacterium
CTGGTCGGCGAGGCGCGCGAACGCCGTGTCATACGCCGTGCAGCAGCCGAGCTTCTCGACGCCCTTCGCGGCCCGAATCGCCGCCACATTCCACTTCTTCATCACTTCCTCCCCATCCCCCAATTCAACTATTCGACTATTTCACCATTCGATTATTCGATTATTTCCCTATTCCCTCACCAACACCGCCGACGTGTGGATCGTCTCGCGCAGGAGGAGGAAGAGGAAATACGACTCGTCCGTCAGGAGCGTCTCGACGTTGACCGCGCGCGTCGCGCCGACGCGGGACGCCTCGGCCTCGAGCATCTTCATCTGGTTGTCGAGCGTCGTCGTCTCCTCGAACCAGCGGACGCCGCCGCTGTTCGGGGCCTTCGGGTCGCCGGAGGCGATCGGGATGAACGAGAGGAACAGGACGGCCGAGTTCGAGGCCTCGACCGTCTCGACCGGATGAAGGCCGTCCGCCTCAAGCCCCTTCGGCACCGGAAGGCGCGTCAGGGTCGACGCGCACCCGGCACAGGCCGCCGCCAAGGCGAGAACGATCGAAAGCCGCTTCATTGCGCACCTCCCGTCTTCACGAGCGTCGCCGAGATGTTCGCCTTCTTCTTCTGCACGACCCACGGGATCGAGACGGACACCACGGGGAGCGGAATCGAGAACAGGGCCTCCCGGTCGTCCAGCACCATGATGTCGCGGACTTCGCGTCCGCTCTTCGCCGCGTGGCGCATGAGCGCGTCGTGCGCGACCTGAAGCGTGACTTCGTCGGAGAAGAACGTCATGGCCCACGAGGAATCGGGATCGGGGTTGCCGCAGACGAGCGGCACGGCGCCGAAGAGATACCAGCCGTAGTTGCGCACGATGACGTGCTCGTCGGCGTCCGGCGCCAGGAGCGGCGACGTCGCCGTGTCGATGGTGAAGCACCCGGTCGCCAGTCCGGCGAGCGCGAGCGCAAACGCGAGTCTTTTCATGTCAGCCTTTCCTCCTCTCTTTCATTCACCCATTCAACCATTCGATTATTCAATTATTCGATTATTCGATTATTCGATTATTTCTCAGATCTTCCAGCCGCCGATGCCGAGGGCGCGGCAGACTTCGGAGACGAGAATCGCGATCACGAGCGCGGGGGCGAACCACCGGACCATGACCGAGTAGAACGCCTTCGCCTTGAAGACGTGGCCCTCGGCCTCCACCTCGTCGACGATCGCCTGCGGCTTCAGGATCCAGCCGACGAAGATGCACGTCGCCGCCGCCGTGATCGGCATCAGCACCGAGTTGGTGATGAAGTCGAAGAAGTCGAGGAACTGCATCCCGAAGAGCTTGACGTTCGCCCACGGCCCGTAGCCGATCGCCGAGAACGTCGCGAGGAACATGATCAGCGCGGTGGTGAAGAACGTCGAGGACTTGCGCTCGATGTGCAGGACGTCGCAGACGGACGCGACGCAGGCCTCGAGGAGCGAGATCGCGGAGGTCGCCGCCGCGAAGGTGACGAGCAGGAAGAACGCGAGACCCATCCACGCGCCGGCGGCGCCGAACATCGCGAACACGTGCGGGAGCGTGACGAACATGAGCCCCGGACCCGCGTTCATCGCCTCCTTGACCGGCGTGCCGGTCTTCACCGCGAACATGTAGACGACCGGGATGATCATCAGGCCCGCGAGGACGGCGATCAGCGTGTCGAAGACCTCGATGCGGCGGACGCTCTTCTCGATCGAGTCCTGCTTCTTCATGTAGGAGCCGTAGGTGACCATGATGCCCATCGCGAGCGAGAGCGAGTAGAACATCTGGCCCATCGCGCCGAGGATCATCTTGCCGAGCATGGCGATCGAGAACGAGCCGTCCGGGCCCTGAAGGGTCGCGAGGTCGGGGACGAGGTAATACTTCAGCCCCGCGCCGGAGCCGGGCAGGAAGCAGACGTAGACCGCGATGCCGATCGCCATCAGGAAGAGGAGCGGCATCATGACGAGGTTGGACTTCTCAATGCCGTTCTTGACGCCGAGCAGGATGACGCCGGCCGAGCCGAGGATGAAGATCATGCCGTAGCCGAACGGCGCGAACGGCGCGGAGATGAAGCTGCCGAAGAACGCGCCGGCGTCCGCCGCGCCCGCGCCCATCGGGGCCGCGCCCGTGAACGCCATGAGCGCGTAGGCCTTCAGGTAGTAGAGCACCCAGCCGCCGATCACGCAGTAGTAGGGCGTGATGAGGACGGGGATGACCGTCGCGACGACGCCGAGCACCTTGAGGGCGCCGTGCCCCTTCAGCCGCGTGTAGGCCGTGAGCTGCGACTGCTGCGTCTTGCGCCCGATCGCGATCTCGGTGAGCATGAGCGTGAAGCCGAGCGTGACGACGAGGCAGAGGTAGACGAGAATGAACATGCCGCCGCCGTACTGCGCGGCGAGATAGGGGAACCGCCAGAGGTTCCCGAGGCCGATTGCCGAGGCGGCCGCCGCCAGCACGAACGCGAGCTGGCCCGACCATGAAGCGCGCTTGTGGTCGCTCATATCGTCTTTTCCTTGCTTCCTTAGAGTTGCTTTTATTGTCCGTCCTCATGTCCGCTCCGGTCCGGCGAACGTGTCCGACGCGATGGCGGATGAAAACAGGCTGGTTATTATACCATTTCCTCCGCGTTCCCGTGCGGCAATGCGTCCGTATAATCGGCCGGGCGGCTCGCTTCGCGCGCGTCATGCCGCGGCGAGAGGAAGGAGACGAAGCGCAC
>CAVCXQ010000209.1:0-2688 GCA_963606275.1 uncultured Muribaculaceae bacterium
GTTCCGCTTGCGCCGGCCGTGAAGGAGCGGCTGGAGCGCGTGGCGGACATCAACGGACGCTCCACCGCCCGCGAGGCGGCGAGGGCGATCGAGACATACGTCCGCCGCGAGGGCGCGAGGGCCGACGCGGCGGCGCAGCAGTCGAAGGGGGGCGAGGCATGAGCCGCCCCTTCTCGACCGGGGTCTCGCCGGAGGCGACGGCCTGCTTCATCGAGGCCATCGCCAACGACAAGGCGGCGCGGATGCGCACGATGGCCAAGGCCACCGTCGTCATGTGCGTGACGCCGGAGTGGATGCGGGCCGAGGAGGTCAACGCGGTCTTCGGAATCCCGAAGAACCAGCTCTACCGCTTCGCGGTCGAGGGCAAGGTCATCGCCAAGAAGCTGGACCCGGAGCTGCGCGGCTCGGCGGTCATCTTCAAGGCGGAAAGCGTCCGCCGCGCCATCGGGCGGCTCACGCCCTACGAGGAGTGGGCGAAGGAACAGGCGGCGAAGAAGGAAGCCGCCGGAACAACCGAAACGGAGGAAGCGAAATGAGCAAGGCGGAAATCATGAAGACAATCGGCGGCGCGGCGGTCGCGTTCGCCGTCGGCTACTTCATCCTCGGCGTCTACGGCGCGAGCATCGGGAGCGACGACGAGTGCACCCGCACGGTCGGCGCGGCGGTGCGCTTCGTCCTCGGGACGGAGAGGGGGGCGGAATGAGCCGCGCCGCTTCGATCGAGGCGGCGGAGGGACGCTCCGCCGGGGTCGTGCCGCGCGCGCTCGTCCACGCGGCGAGGGTCTACGCGAAGAACCCGAAGAAGCTCGGGGAGATCGTCCTCGCGCTCGTCGGGGGCGGTGACGCGCCGCGAGGGCTTGACGAGGGACAGGCGGTGACGCTCGCCCTCTGCCGCGAGGAGCTCGAGGACGCGGATGCGCGGCGCAGGGCCGAGCGCGAGCGCAAGGCGAAGTGGCGGGCGGAGCGCAAGGCGGTCGGCCTCTGACATCGGCAATTCGGCTATTTGGATAACCATGGGGCAACGCCCGCGATCCCCTGTAAAGCTCGGGCAGACAGGAAACACACATGAAAAAGCAAGCGAAGAAGGAAGCGGTCGCGACTGTCGCGGCCGGTCACGAGACGGCGGCCGTGAGGGTCGCCGAGGTCAAGGCGGCGGCGTGGAACGTCCACGGCGACCCGAAGGAGGACGCGGAGCTCGCGGGGCTGGCGCAGTCGATGCGCGAGACGGGGCTCGTCCAGCGGATCACGGTGCGGCGGCTCGCGGACGGCGGGTACGAGGTCATCGACGGCCACCGGCGGCTCGCGGCGGCGAAGCGGCTCGGCTGGGAGTACATCCCCGCTGACGTCGTGGACGCGGACGACGCGGCGGCGCAGCTCATGACGGCGACGGCGAACGTGCAGCGCACGGCGAACGACCCCCTGCTGGAGGCGGAGCTCGTCGGGCGGCTCCGGGACGCGGGGCTTTCGTTCGCGGAGATCGGCGCGGCAATCGGGCGCGACGAGCGGTACGCCGCGAGGCGGGCGCGTCTCCTGGCCTTGACGGACAACTGGCGCGAGTGGTTCAAGCGGATCGGCGCGGGTGCGGGTTCCGCCGCGCTCATGGAGTGTGTCGCCGCGCACGAGGCCGACCTCCAGGACGCGGTCTTCGAGGCGCACGAAGTCGCGGACGACGACGGCGAGCTCATCGACGCGGACGAGGTGGGGGACTGGTTCGACCGCGAGATGCGCAAGCTCGACGCGGAGGAGTGTCCGTTCGACCTCGGAGAATGTGCGAACTGCGAAAGCAACACGGCGACGCACGGCCTCCTCTTTCCCGAAATGGCGGAAGGGTGCGGGCGGTGCCAGGACGCCCGGTGCTTCGCGACGCGGTGGAACGGCGCGGTGGACGCGGAGATCGAGCGTCTGCGGAAGAAGGGCGTCGAGGTCAAGGCGGCGAAGGACAAGTGGTCGGTGCCGCACTACTGGGACGCGACGCAGCACAAGGAGCGGCGCAACGTCACGCCGTTCGTGTTCGAGGAGGGCGGGCTGAAGAAGATCCTCTGGGCGGACGCGGAGGACCGGAGCGGCGTCCCCGCGAAGACGGAGGCGGAGCTCGCCGAGGAGCGGCGCGTCAAGGCGGCGCGGGCGAAGTGGTCGAAGCTGCGGCGGAGCGCGTTCGACAAGGCGCGGGCGGCGCTGAAGTTCGGCGACGCGGACGAGGCGGCGGCCATGATCTGCCGAGGGGACGAGTTCCTGGACGAGATGCGGCGGAAGTACGCGAAGATGGTCAAGGGATTCATTCCCGACGAGGAGGTGCGGCTCATCGTGCGCGTGTGCGGCGCGGGGACGTTCGAGATCGACGCGGACGAGGCGGACGCCCTCGAGGCGGAGGACCCGTTCGTGGTCGCGGAGCGCGAGGCGCGGGCGCGGCAGGCGGAAGCGGCCGAGGCGGAAGCCGGAGAGGAGGCGGAATGATGAAGCCGACGATGAAGAAGGCCCGTGCGGTCAAGGCGGTCAAGGCGGAGCGGCGTCGGGTCGTCCGCCGCCGGACCGACAACCAGGGGAGCGTGTCGCGCCCGCGCAAGGCGACGGTGCGCATGACGGCGGCGGACAGCGCGGCGCTCATGCAGTGGCAGGGGCTGGCGCGGCGGTTCGGGCGGCGCTCGATGGCGTGGCTCTGGCACAACGTGTGCGCTCCCGCGCTCAAGGC